>DATCYI010000300.1:0-5312 GCA_036570385.1 Acidimicrobiales bacterium
GGGCGGACCGGCCGCCCCCGGCTGGGCCGACCTGTCGACCCGCGGCCCGATGGCGCGAACCGTGCGCGACGTCACGCTGGCACTGGACGCCGTCGTCGGCCCGGACCCCACGGATCTGCGGTCGCTCCCGATGCCCGACGCCAGCTGGTCACGCTCGCTCGAGGACCTGCACGTCCCGCGGGCGATCGGCTGGGCGCCGACGCTCGGCTACGCCCGGATCGATCGGGAGGTCCTGGCCATCTGCCAGGCGGCGATGGATCGCCTGGCCGACCTCGGAGCCGATGTCGTCACGGTCGACCCGGTGTTCGACGAGGACCCGGTGCGGCCGTGGCTCACCCTCGCGATGGCCGGCAACGCCCGTGCGATCGAGCACCTCCGCGACACGCCGGCCTTCGAGCTGCTCGACCGCGACCACGTGGCCATGATCGACGCCTTCGGCATGGTGCCGGGCACGGCGGTGCTGGCAGCCAACGACGCCTGCCACGAGGCCAACCTGCGGCTGGTCGAGCTGTTCCACCGCGTGCCGCTGCTCTGCACGCCCACGGTCGCCGGCCAGACCGGCCCGGTGGGGGAGCAGGGGACGATCGACGGCCAGCCCGACATCGGGTGGGTCTCGATGACCTACCCGTTCAACATGACCCGCTCGCCGGCAGGGACCGTGTGCGCCGGTTTCACGTCGGACGGCATGCCTGTCGGCCTCCAGGTGGTCGGTCCCCAGCACGCGGACGTCGCCGTCCTGAGGCTGCTAGCGGTCCTCGAGGACTCGCTGGCCCTCGACCCCGTCGCCCCGCTCTGATCGCCGCCTCCCGGCTGGCTTCGCGCCGGGTGCGGTCTGGTACCGTTGCCGCTCCCCGCAAGGGCGTATAGCTCAGCTGGTTAGAGCGCACGCTTCACACGCGTGAGGTCAGAGGTTCGAGTCCTCTTACGCCCACTCCACCGACCCGCCGGGCGCTGAGCTCGAGGCCGACGTCAGCAGTAGGCGGCGTTGCGGTGCGGCGAGCGCAGGTTGAGGCGCACGGCCCAGCGGGCCACGGCGGCCAGGTCGCTGTCAGCCTCGGGCGTGCCGATGGCGGCCTGCAGGAAGGCGGCGGCCAGCGGAGCGATCGCCGAAGCACCCTCGGCCTCCCACTGGGCCTTCAGGGCGGCCCGCAGGTGGTCGAGCCCCGGACGAGCCGTCGCCAGCGGGCGGCGGATGACGTTCAGGTGACCGGTGGGCACGAGGCCGGCGGGGGTTGCTTCCACGAACGTCAGGATGACGCATCAACCCCTGTCCGCAGCAGATGCATTTGACCCGTTACCGCCCGTAACCGGATCATTTGGCGATGGTCAGACCGGGCTAGTCACAGCGTTCACCCGACGGTCTGGGCGCCTATCCCGCGGCCGACGAAGACCTCTGTCGAGGCGAGGTCCGGGATGGGTGAGAGGAGCCTGATGCTCACCTCGACGGACGTGTCCGGAGCGATCTGGGGGATCGTCGTCGACTCGGCGCCGAGGATCCGACCGTCGGCGGCGCGGTACACGGCGGTCACGTCGACCACCTCTTCGAGCGCGGGCCAGGTGGAACGGACGCTGAAGCGGGTGACGGACCCTCCGGCGCCCTCGGGCTCGGTGAGGACGCCCTCGGCCACGAGCCCGCCCTCGTCGTGCGCCGGTCGCACCCATGCGGTGACCTCAACCTGCACATCGAGAGCGGTCGGGCCGGCGATGGGCTCGATGAGGGTGCGTCCCACGGCCATGTGCTGGCCAGGCATGACGGCGTTGAGCAGGGCGTTGTCGACCAGCAGCTCGTTGCCGGCGGCATCGAGCAGCCGGGTGCGGACGTGCACGCCGGTGGCCATCACGTCCGGGTTGGGGTTCTGGAGCACGACGCCGTAGCCGCCGAGCGTGGCGGTCTGGTCGAACGGATCGGGGAACGTCGACACGCCCTGCTGCGCCACGACGAGGGGCGCACCGCTGAGCGGCGCCTCGGTGGTGGTCGAGCTGGGGACGACGGTGGTGGTGGAGCGCCGCGGCCCCTCCGTGCCTTCGGACCCGCCGTCGTCGGAGCCCGAGCAGGCCGCCGTGACGGCGAGGAGCGCGATGATCGCCGGCGCGAGGACGAGCCGGCGTCGCCGCGACGTCATGCCGTGCCCGCTGCCTGAGCTCTAGGAGAGCGTCTTGTTCAGGCGGTCGAGCGCTGTGTCCTCGGAGATGTTCAGGGCGAAGGCCAGCTCGCTCACGAGCACCTGGCGCGCCTTCACGAACATCGACTTCTCACCGGCGGACAGTCCCTTGTCGGCGTCACGCAGGGCGAGGTTACGGACGACCTCGGCCACCTGGTAGACGTCGCCCGACTTCAGCTTCTCCTGGTGGTTCTTGAACCGGCGAGACCAGTTGGTGGGCTCGCGCACGTCCTTCTTGGCCAGCACCTCGAAGACGTCCTCGACGTCCTCCTTGGAGATCGGGTACCGCATGCCGATGTCCTCGGCCTTGTCCTGGGGCACCTTCAGCATCAGGTCGCCGTGGGTCATGCGCAGCACGAAGTACTTCGTCTTCGCACCGTCGGGCATCGTGATGGTGTCGGTCCCCTCGATGATGGCGGCACCGTGGTGGGGATAGACGACCTTGTCGCCGACCTTGAAGGGCACTCGTGATCTCCTGCTGGGCTGACCGGGGGACGTACAAGGATGCCACCTCCGGCCGTCATCGCCACATTCGCCTGGTCGCCGGCTGTGGCGAGGGGATCTGACAGCCGTTCGGCGCTGTCCGTATCGTGCGGTTCGCCCGTGCCCGACGCCTCCTGGGGGAACACAAGTGTTCGAGTGGTCCGAAGAGCAGCTGATGATCCGTGACGCGGTGCGTCAGTTCGTCGAGGCGGAGATCGCGCCCAAGCGCGACGAGCTCGAGCACGGCGACCTCCCGCCCTACGACATCCTGCGGAAGCTCTTCGCGACGTTCGGCATGTCCGACATGGCGCGGGCCTCGTTCAAGAGCCGCATCGAGCGCGAGAAGCGCATCGCGGCCGGCGAGGAGGAGCCCGCTGCGAAGAGCAGCGGCGGTGGCGGCGACGCGGCCATGACGATGATCCCGATCATCGAGATCTGCCGCTACTCGCCCGGCATGGTCACCGCGATGGGCGTGTCGATGGGCCTCACCTCGGCCGCGATCATGAGCAAGGGGACGATCGCCCAGAAGGAGCGGTGGGGCCTCGACCTGCTCACCCTCGACAAGGTGGGCGCCTGGGCCATCACCGAGCCCGGCTCGGGTTCCGACGCGTTCGGCTCCATGCGCTCGACCGCCCGGCGCGACGGCGACGAGTACCTGCTGAACGGCTCGAAGACCTTCATCACCAACGGCCCCTACGCCGACACGACCGTGTTCATCTGCAAGCTCGACGAGGGCAACCCGCCTGCCGAGCGCAAGGTGCTGTCGTTCGTGCTCGACCGGGGCATGCCGGGCTTCGAGCAGTCGAAGCCGCTCCGCAAGATGGGGATGCACTCCTCGCCCACCGGCGAGCTGTTCCTCGACGACGTCCGCGTGGGGCGCGACCGGCTGATCGGCGAGACCGAGGACCTTCCGTCCGGCGGCCGCGAGGGCGCCAAGGACACGTTCTCGATGGAGCGCTCCGGGGTTGCGGCGATGTCGCTCGGCATCATCGAGAAGTGCCTCGAGCTGTGCGTCCAGTACTCCAAGGACCGCGTCCAGTTCGGCCAGCCCATCGGCGAGTTCCAGCTGATCCAGGACAAGCTGGCCCGCATGGAGGTCGCCCGCCTCAACGTGCAGAACCTCGTGTTCCGCCACCTCGAGATGACCGCAGCCGGGCGCTCGCTCACGCTCGCCGAGGCGTCGGCCATGAAGCTGTACTCCGCCCGGGCCGCCACCGAGGTGGCGATGGAAGCCGTGCAGCTCTTCGGCGGCAACGGCTACATGAGCGAGTTCCACGTCGAGCAGCTCGCCCGCGACGCCAAGGTCCTGCAGATCTACGCCGGCACCGACGAGATCCAGATCACCCACATCGCGAAGGCCCTGCTCCGCGCCTGACGGCGCTCAGGCGGCGGCGCGGCTCGCACCCGCGTCGCCCCGGGCGACGCGGGCGTGGGCGACGTCGACCGCTGGGCTCCTGCCGTAGAGGAGGCGCAACAGCGCTAGCGGGGTCTGCACGGCCTGGGCGGCCAGGTTCTCCTCGAGGCGGCTCTCGCCGGGGGCGAGCAGCTGGTGCCACTCGTCGGGAACGGTGGCCAAGGTGGCCAGCACGAAGGGGCGGATGATCGAGCGCTGGCGGTTCGGCAGGTCGTAGAGCTGGACGGTGGCGTCGAGCAGCTTGCGGGTGTGGTTCGTGACGAACAGGTCGCCGGTCCACTCCCGCATCCGGTCCTGGAGGCCGGAGCGAGTGGTGGGCAGCTCGCCCTCCTCGATGAGAGGCAGCGGCAGCTCACCGGCTTGGAGCGCGGCGCGCCGAGCCGGGTCCCGGAAGGTCGCATCGAGGTCGACCCGCGGATCGAGCAGCGCGCCGTGGGTGGACTGCTCCTTCACGAACTGGTCGGCCCGCTCGGTGCTCAGGCGCCCGCTGCCGTAGCGCTCGGCCATCACCAGGATCGAGTCGGTCAGCGTCATCGACACCCAGGCCTGCTGGTGCGGATCGTCGGCGTCGAAGTCGAGGCCGTCACGGGCGAAGCCGTTCACCACGCTGTGCATGGAACGCACGCGGCGAGCCGAGCGGTAGACCTCGTCCATGGAGCCGAGGTTCTGCTTCTGCACGAAGGCACCGGTGCGAGCGACCCGCCCGGCGAAGTCCTTGCGGAACGACTCGGTGTGGTCGGTCGCCGTGAGGATCGGGGCCGACAGCGCCTGCAGCAACGCCGCCCGCAGCCCGGCCAGCAGCTGAGAGGGCTGACCGACGAGCTCCCAGGTCGGCGACCCAGGCCCGAACAGCCCCGGGTCGCCGGGCGTGGCGTCAGGCTCGAGTGCGCTGGCGAAGAGCCCCGTCCGGCTGTGCATCTGCCCACGCACCAGCGGCAGCCCACCAGGCAGGACCCTTGCCGCGATGGTCGCTGGCGTCGGGATCAGCATCATGAGGCGCTCCTGGTTAGGGGTCGGCGGACCATGTCGGCCACGGGTGCGGGGAGGTGAGCGGAAGCGTGTCGTCGACAGCCGCCTGCATCGGTACCACCGGATCGAACAGCGCATCCCCCCACAGAGCTCATGAGAGAAAGGTAGTGATCACCCCCACCACCAAACGCGCCAGTGAGCGGCCGCGGGGCGCGGTCGCTCACTGGGTGGGGCTCGGACTGGTGTGTTGGGGGTGGTCCGTGCGCCCCGCTCGCTCAGGCGGC
>DATCYI010000301.1:0-8503 GCA_036570385.1 Acidimicrobiales bacterium
CGGGATCCTCAAGGACGAGGTGAAGTCATCGTCGGAGCTCGGCATCTACGTCCAGTCCGACGAGGCCTTCAGCGACGAGTCGGTCGCGTTCGTGCACGACCTCGCGGTCAGCTCGCTCGACGAGCACGAGGAGCTGCTCACTGCATCGAGCATCGTGACCACGGTCAGCTTCCTGATCGAGATGCCCGACACCACGCAGCTGCCGCCCCGGGGCATCGACGTGGCCAACGCCTACGCCCTCGCCCCGCCCGGGATCAAGGCGTCTGTCGCCGCGTGCCCCGACGCTGACGCCGGCGGCTGCAGCGTCGAGGAGGTCGACTCCCTCAACCTGATCTTCCGCACCGCGGCCGGATCGCTCGAGGACCGCGCTGTCGTGGTGAACGACATCCGTGACTCGGTGTCTCCGCCGGAGGGCATCTCGGCCACGCCGTCGGGCCTTGCCGTCGTGGGCGTCGGACTGCTGGAGAACCTCGAGGCGAACCGCACGCTGCTCACCTACGTGGCGCTCGCCCTCGTCTTCGTGTTCCTGCTCCTGCGCCTCCGTGGCCTGGTGCGGGCGCTCCTGTGCATGGTGCCCGTGCTCATGGGCGTGGGTGCTACCTCGCTCATCGCCTACGCCGCGGGCTTCAAGCTGAGCCCGCTCACGGCGCTGGGCGGACCGCTGGTGATCGCGGCGTGCACCGAGTTCACGTCGCTCATCCTCACCCGCCACATGGAGGAGCGCCGCCGGGGCCTCGATCCGCAGGCCGCGGCCGACATGGCCTCGGCTCGCACCGGTCGGGCGTTCGCCACCTCGGCTCTCACCACCATCGTCGGTGTCGGCGTGCTGGCCACGTCGCCGCTGCCGCTGCTGCGCGACTTCGGCATCCTCACCGCCGTGAACGTCGCGGTGGCGCTGCTCGCGGCGCTCATCGTCCTCCCGCCGATCATGGTGTGGGCCGACGAGCGAGGCTGGGTGGCGGCCAAGCGCTGGGGCCCGGGCTCCAACGACCCCGTGCCCACCGGCGGCCGCGAGCGCCCGCTCCGAGCCGAGTAAGCCCCAGCCCAGGGGGGTCGGCTGTCAGCTCGGGTCTTCGACCATCGAGCGGCGGCTGGCCTCCACCAGCGCCTCCGGGGTGAGCACCCCCAGGAGGCGGTCGTCGTCGTCGAGCACCGCCACCCAGCCTGCCTCGTAGAGCAGCATCTCCCCGAACGCGTCCTTCAGGGTGTCGTCGTGGCGCACCCACGCCTCGAGGCGCTGGATCCGGTCTTGCACGACGCCCTCGCCGTCCGATCGGCGGCGACCGAGGTAGCCGTGGAGGCGGCGCTCGTCATCGAGCACCACCGCGAAGTCGAGGGCGTCGGCGTCCATGCGTCGGCGGGCCTCGTCGAGCGGTAGGCCGATCGGGAGGACGGGCGGCTGGCGCAGGTCCTCCCGGGCGATCTCGGTGACCTTCAGACGCTTGAGGGCGCGGTCGGCCCCGACGAAGTCGGCCACGAAGTCCGACGCCGGGCTTCCGAGGATGTTGGCCGGGGTGTCGTGCTGGGCGAGCACGCCGCCCTGCTCCAGGATCACGATGCGGTCGCCGAGGCGCACCGCCTCCTCGATGTCGTGGGTGACGAAGATGATCGTCTTGCGCACCTCTTCCTGGAGGCGGAGGAACTCGTCCTGGAGGCGCTCCCTGGTGATCGGATCGATGGCGCCGAACGGCTCGTCCATCAGCAGCACGTCGGGGTCGGCGCCGAGGGCGCGGGCCACGCCCACCCGCTGGCGCTGGCCTCCTGAGAGCTGAGAGGGGTACCGGTCGCGGTAGGCGGCCGGCGGCAGGCCGACCAGGTCGAGCAGCTCATCGACCCGAGCTCGCACGCGGTCGCGCTTCCATCCGAGCAGCCGGGGGACGGTGGCCACGTTGTCAGCGATGGTGAGGTGCGGGAACAGCCCGATCTGCTGGATGACGTAGCCGATGCGGCGCCGCAGCTGCACCGGGTCGAGGGCCAGCACGTCCTCGTCGTCGAGGTAGATGTGCCCCGAGGTCGGCTCGATGAGGCGGTTCACCATCCGCATGGTGGTGGTCTTGCCGCACCCGGAGGGACCGACGAGGACGCAGATCTCGCCGTCGGCCACCTCGAAGCTGAGGCCGTCGACCGCCACCGTCCCACCGTCGTATCGCTTGGTCACGTCCTCGAGGCGGATCACGCCCGGAGGGTAACCGCAGCTGTTTGCCCGATTGGGGCCACTACCCTCGGTCGGGCATGTTCGCCAGCAACGTCGACCGTTGGCTGTGGTGGGACTGGATCGGGCGGAACACCGACCTCATCTCGTCATCGCTGCGCGAGCACGTGGTCCTCACCGCCCTTGCAGTCGGCATCGGCCTGCTGATCGCGCTGCCCCTCGGGGTCGCCGCCAGCCGCTGGCGCCGCCTCTACCCGCCCGCCCTTGCGGTCACCGGGGTCCTGTTCACGGTGCCGTCGCTGGCCGCCTTCGCGTTCTTGATCCCGTACACCGGGCTCTCCCGCACGACCGCGCTGATCCCGCTCACGAGCTACACGCTGCTGATCCTGCTGCGGAACGTCGTCGCCGGCCTCGACTCGGTGCCGCCGGAGATCAAGGACGCAGCCGACGGCATGGGCTTCTCGCCGCTGGGCCGGCTGCTGCGCATCGAGCTGCCCCTCGCCCTGCCCGTGATCATCGCCGGCGTGCGCATCGCCACCGTCACGATCATCGGCCTGGCCGCCGTCGCCGGGCTGCTCGCCATCCCGAGCCTCGGCAACCTCATCTACATTGGCCAGAACCGCCCGATCCGCACCGCCGTCACCGTCGGCATCGGCCTGTCGATCGTGCTCGCCGTCGTGGCCGACGTCGTGCTCTCGCTGATCGAGCGGGCGCTCACCCCGTGGGCCCGGTCGCGCGGAGGAGCCTCGTGAGCCTGCTGGCGGAGGTCGTCGACTGGTTCGCCGACGGCGACAACTGGAGCGGCAGCCGCGGCGTGCTCCACCACCTCGGTGAGCACGTCCGCATGTCGGTCGTGGCCACTGTCGCCGCGGGCCTGCTGGCCATGCCCGCCGCGGTCTGGCTCGGCCACAAGCGCCGGTTCGGCACCGTCGCGGTGAACGTGTCGAACGTCGGCCGGGCCGTTCCGAGCTTCGCGATCCTGGTGCTCGGCGCCCAGCAGTTCGGACTGCTCGAGCTGCCGCTCATCGGATCGTTCACGACGTTCCTGGCCCTCGTCGCGCTGGCCGTGCCGCCGCTCGTCACCAACTCCTACGTGGCCGTGGCCCAGGTGCCCGACGACCTGAGGGACGCAGCGCGCGGAATGGGCATGACCGACGTCGACGTGCTGCGCCGGGTCGAGCTCCCCGTCGCCGCGCCACTGCTCATGGCCGGCGTGCGCACCGCCGCGGTGCAGGTGGTCGCCACCGCGACCATCGCCGCGTTCGTCGGCGCCGACGGGCTCGGGCGCTTCATCATCGACGGCCGAGCGGTCAACGACCAGGCCGAGATCTTCGCGGGAGCGCTCCTCGTGGCGCTGCTCTCGCTCCTGACCGAAGGTGGCCTCGCAGTCGTGCAGTCCCTGATCACCCCCAGGGGCCTGCGCGACGCTGGGGTCCCCACCGGAAATAGGAGCCTGCTGAGTGATCCGGTTGCAGATCTCTGAGTCATGGTTCGTCGCTGGCAAGGATCGACGACGAAAGCGCAGCCGTAGCTGCGGTGAGGAGGAGGACGCTGCCAGCGGCGAAGCTGGCCAGAGAGATGCAGCTAGGCATTGCTCAGCAGTCTCCTCAGGCTGCCGCGACCGCCGTGGTGGCCCACCCGACTCCCGATGGAAGGGGAACCCTGTGAGACGAACCCGATCCCGACTGCTCGCGGCCACCGCCGCCGCGCTGCTCCTGTTCGGAGCCGCGGCCTGCGGTGATGACGACGACGAGCCGACCGGGTCCGACGACACCGAGTCGACCGAAGGCGGCGACGCCGCGACCGACGACGGAGGCGGGGAGACCAGCTCGGTGACCCACGAGTTCCTGCCGCTCGATGCCGGCGGACCGCTCACCAAGGCCGCGCTGGAGAGCGGCGACATCGACGTCGCCGTGCTGTTCTCCAGCGACGGGGCCATCGCAGCCAACGAGTGGGTGGCGCTGGAGGACGACCAGGGCCTCCAGCCCGTTGACAACTTCATCCCGGCCGTTCGCACCGAGGCCCTCACCGACGAGGTGGGCACGGTCCTCGATGCAGTCTCAGCGGCGCTCACGGTCGACGCCATGCAGGAGATGGTCGCGGCGGTGTCGCTCGACGGTGAGAACCCCGCCGACGTCGCCGCGGGCTTCCTCGAGGGCGTCGAGCTCCCTGACGCCGCTGTCACAGGCGAGCTGACGGTGGGTTCGGCGAACTTCGCCGAGTCGGAGATCACCGCCGAGATCTACGCCCAGGCCCTGGAGAGCGCGGGCGCGACGGTGGAGAAGAAGCTCCAGTTCGGTGCGCGCGAGGCCTACATCCCGGCGCTGAGCGAGGGCGAGCTCGACATCGTTCCCGAGTTCGTCGGGACCCTCGCCTTCTACTTCGACGGCGAGGCCGACGTGACGTCCGACCTCGACGCCACCGTCGAGGTGGCCCGAGGCCTGGCCGAGGCCGAGGGCATCTCGCTGCTCGAGCCGGCTCCGGCCGACAGCGTCAACACGTTCGTCGTCACCTCCGAGACCGCAGACGAGCTCGGCCTGGCGACGGTCAGTGACCTGGCCGGCGTCGAGGAGGCCCTCACCCTGGGCGGACCGCCGGAGTGCCCCGAGCGCCGTCCCTGCCTGCTCGGCCTGATCGAGGTCTACGGCGTCGACTTCGACGTCTGATCCGACCCGAACCTGCTTCTGGGGGTGGTTGATGCCCCGATTCGGGCATCAACCACCCCCAGAACCGCCTTTCCTCGCAGAATCGGGTCAGATCGCCTTCTGGAGTGTGCCCGCACGCGCAGAATGCGGCCTTTCGACCCATCGCCGCAGAGTGTCCGCACCAGTACGGTGAGTGACGTGGTGCAGCGACCGACCGAGCAACGCCCCTCGGTCCTCCTCGCCGACGACGACGAGCGCTTCCGCTCCATCGTGCGCTCGGTGCTGGAGGACGACGGCTACAAGGTGGTGGCCGAGGCCGCCGATGCGACGGAGACCATCGAGCGGGCCCGCCAGCACCGCCCCGACGTCGTGGTGCTCGACCTCGTGATGACCGGCTCCGTTGGCCTCAGCACTGCACGCGCTCTGCTCGCCGATGAGCCGTTCCGGCCGGTGCTCGTCATCTCCAGCCTGTTCGACCCGATGATCGAGCAAGAGGCCATCAGCCTCGGCGCCTGGTACCTGGAGAAGGCCGAGGGCGTCGACGCCCTCGAGCACGCGATCGAGAGCATGGTCTCGATCAGGAACCGCACCACCCCCGCCTGAGGACCAGCGACCTCACTCGCTCGCGGCGTGCCACGATGCAGCCGTGGACCCTGTCGAGCAGCGACGGCACTTCGAGGCGCTCCGGCGCGAGTACGAGGCGATGGCCCTCGACGTGGACGACCTCGATCCCGAGCCGATGCGCCAGCTGCGCACCTGGCTCGACGAGTGGGCCGACGTGGCCCCGAACGAGCCCGGCGCGGTGATCCTGGCCACCGCGGCAGAGGGCGGTGGGGCGTCGGCCCGCAACGTCCTGCTCCGAGGCATCGACGACCGCGGCCTCACGTTCTTCACCAGCTACGAGAGCCGCAAGGGCCGGGAGCTGGCCGCCGATCCGCACGCCACCCTGCTGTTCAGCTGGGTGCCCCTGCTACGGCAGGTGCACGTCGCGGGTGAGGTGCACCAGGTCGACCGGGCCGAGAGCGAGGCCTACTTCGCCACCCGTCCCCGCGGGAGCCAGCTCGCGGCATGGGCGTCGGCCCAGTCGAGCGTCCTTTCCGATCGAGCCACCCTCGAGGAGCGCTTCGCCGCGGTCGAGCAGCGCTACGCGGGCGCGGACGTGCCCTGCCCGCCCCACTGGGGCGGCTACCGCCTCGTGCCGGCGGCGATGGAGCTCTGGCAGGGCCGCCCCAACCGCATGCACGACCGCCTCCGCTACGTCCGCCGCGACGATGCGTCCGGCGGTTGGCGTGTCGAACGTCTCAGCCCCTGAGGGTTCGCCACTCCAGGCATCGGGGAGGCAGCAGAGGTCCCCGATCAGGAGAGCAACATGAGCAACATGGATGACATGAAGGGCCGGGTGAAGGAAGCCGCAGGCGACCTCACCAACGACAAGGACCTCGAGAACGAGGGCAAGGTCGACCAGGCGTCCGGCAAGATCAAGGACAAGGTCGGCGACGTGGTCGATGCCGTGAAGGACAAGCTGAACAAGTAGCTCAGCGGTCGTCGGCTTCGATCCACTTCTCCACGTAGGTCGGCTCGACGCTGCGCAGGTGCTCCAAGGCATCGCGCGGCGTCGAGTGCACGGCCAGCAGCTCCCGGTTCGCCTGCTTCAGCAAGCCGGCGGCGACCATCGTGTCGAGCAGCTCCACGAACGGTCGCCAGAACCCGTCCACATCGAGCAGCACCAGCGGCTTGCGGTGCAGCCCGAGCTGCGTCCAGGTCGCCACCTCGGCCAGCTCGTCGAGCGTTCCGAGCCCGCCCGGCAGCGCGACGAAGGCATCCGAGCGGTCGTACATGAGCGCCTTGCGCTCGTGCATGGTGGGCGGCTCCAGCAGCTCTGACACGCCGCGGTGTGCCACCTCCCGGCGGAACAGCCCCCTCGGGATGACCCCGACCACGTGCCCGCCCCGGGCCAGGCACGAGTCGGCCAGCGTGCCCATCAGCCCGACCCGGCCGCCGCCGTAGACGAGCGACACGCGCTCTTCCGCCAGCAAGGCGCCCAGCTCCTGCGCCGCCTCGGTGTAGCGCTCACCGGTGCCGCTCGAGGAACCGCAGAACACTCCCACGCTGCCCACCGAGACCATTCCTCGCACGCTACGCCCGGTGGCGTGGCCAGAGGAACGGGTTGTCGACCCCTCAGGATCGGCGGCGGGAGCGGGTGCCGAAGGTGACGGTCAGGACCGCCGCCAGGGCCAGCGACAGCAGCAGGCCGAGGCGCGTCGCCCCGGTGTCGTTCACCCAGCCGGCGATGTCGTCGGACCAACCGGTGACGGTGTCGACAGCGGCGGAGCCGGTCAGGTCCCCGGAGCGGACCTGGCGCTCGTACCACCCGTAGTGGGCGAGGTAGGCGCCGGCGACGATGAGCAGCACCCCGGACGCGCGGGTGATGTGGGGGAGGGCCGAGCGCAGCCAGCGCACGATGCTGCGTCGAGCCATGCCCATGCTGATCGTGAGGGTGAGCAGAACGAGCGTCATGCCGAGGCTGTACGCCACGAACACGGCGATGCTCGACGGCAGGTTCTCCCGCCGGAACGTGCCGGCCACGGCGTTGGTGAACAGCGGCAGGGCGCAGCTGATCGACGCCACCGCGTAGGACACCCCGAACACGAACATCGACTGGCCGGAGCGGTCCTTGCCGCCCCGCTCCAGCTTCGGAAGGCGCACGACGGGCTCGTATCCCCGCACCATGGCGATGCCGAGCACCACGAGGCCGACGCCGATGATCATCGTGGCCCATGGCGTCCACCGGTCGAACGACGCGGACAGGTGGTAGATCGCCAGCCCCACGATGCTGAACACCAAGAGGAAGCCGGCCGACACGGACAGGCCGACGCCGAGCGAGCGGCTCACGCTGGCCCGCACGTCGCGGTCGCCGCCCTCCTGCCCCAGGAAGAAGCCGAGGTAGGCGGGCAGCATCGCGAACCCGCAGGGGTTCACGGTCGCCAGCATCCCCGAGGCGAAGGCGATGGCGAGCGGAGCGTCGATCATCGGGCCGGGCTCAGCTGGCTAGCTGGAGGTGCTCGTCGAGGAGCTGCCGCAGCTCGTCGGCGTCGAGCGCGCCGCTGTGGCTGGTGATGGTCTCGCCGTCGGCGTCGAGCAGGACCGTCGTGGGCAGCATCGTGCCGCCGAGGGCGTCGATCACCTCGCCCTGCTGGTCGAGGGCGGTCGGGTAGGTCACGCCGGTGCGCTCGACCAGGTCGCGGGCGTCGTCGGTGCGATCGGCCACCGCCAGGCCCAGGAATGCGACCTCCTCGCCGACCTCTTGGTACACCTCCTCGAACGCCGGCATCTCGGTGACGCACGGGACGCAGGTGGACGCGAAGAAGTTCACGAGCAGTGGCCGGCCGGCCAGCGTGCTCATGGCCACCTCCTCGCCCTCGTAGGTCTTGAACACCGGGTCATCGGCGACGGGGCCCTCGGACGGGGTCAAGGAGATGCTGCCGTCGCTCGCCGCGGTCGGCTCGTCGTCGCCACCGTCGAGCACGACGTAGGTGCCGACGGCGGCGAGCAGGGCGAGGGTCATGGAGACCAGCAGCAACCGGGGGGAAAGCCACGACGAGGACTCGGACACCGTGATGACGGTACTGCCGGTCGGTGTCGACCCACACGTCGGGTCGGCGCCCGAAGCCGTGCCCGAGCGCGCCCCGGCCCCGCCACGAGGGCG
>DATCYI010000302.1:0-37260 GCA_036570385.1 Acidimicrobiales bacterium
GGTGGCGCCGGCACCCTCCCGGCGACCGGTGCTGCCGTCCCGCTGGCTGCCGCGTCGGCAGCTCTGCTCCTGGCCCTCGCCGCTCGCCGCGCGGCCCGCGCCTGATCTGCTGGCGCGTCGAATGGTGTCTGACACCATTCGACGCGCGGCTAGGTGGCGGACCAGTCGCCGTCTACGGCGGACCCGGCGGCCTTGCCGTCGTCGACCAGCTTCAGGAGGTGGGCCCACACCGACTGGGCGGCCACGGGGTGGAGCTCGTCGGCGACGTCGGCGTAGAGCTGCTTGACGATGGCGTCGATGGTGGTGGTGCGGGCGGCCTTCAGGGCGTCGAGCACCTGGGCCTCACGGGCCAGGCGGTGGCTGATGTACTCCTCGATCTTGGCCTGCGGGGCCTCGATGAGGTGGCCGTGACCGGGGGCGATCGACCGCAGCTTGGGACGCCAGCCGGCCAACCGCTCGAGCGAGTGCAGGTAGGTGGCCATGTCGCCGTCGGGCGGGGCGATGACGACGGTCGACCCCTCCATGATGTGATCGCCGGAGAAGAGCATGCGCTCCTGCTCGAGCAGGAAGCAGAGGTGGTTGGACGCGTGGCCGGGCGTGTGGATCGCCTTCAGCACGAACTCGGTGGCCTCGATGACGTCGCCGTCGCCCATGGCCCGGTCGATCACGAGGTCGTCGCGCGCGTCGAAGGCGAGGACCTCGGCGCCCGTGCGGGCCTTGAGCCCGGCGACGCCGGGGGAGTGGTCCTGGTGCGTGTGGGTGCAAGCGATCCAGCGGATCCGGTCGCCGCCGCAGCCGGCGATCGCGTCGAGGTGGGAGTCGATGTCGGGCCCGGGGTCGACCACGACGATCTCGTCGATGCCGACCAGGTAGGTGTTGGTGCCCGGTCCGGTCATCATCGACGGGTTAGGCGCGACGATGCGCCGCACCAGCGGACTGAGCGCGCTGGCCACGCCGTGCACTATCGGCTTCGGCTCGGGGACCTCTGGCTCGGCGGTGGGATCGGTCATCGGTCGAGCTCCGGACGGGCCGGCGGGTCCTCCCAGCCGTCGACGTCCCAGACGTCGGGCCCGGTGGTGCTGGAGCGGCCGGGGCGGAACCCACGGCCGCCGCTCACCACCGAGACGATGCCGCCCCCGGCTCGGATCCGTCGCAGGATCAGCGCCCGGAACGGGGCTCGGGTGGGGGGCAGGAGCAGCAGGATCGCGAGGCAGTCGGAGAGGAAGCCGGGGCTGATCATGAGGGCGCCGGCGAGCAGCACCAGGGCACCGTCGACGAGCTCGGACGATGGCACCTTGCCCTGGCGGACCGTGCTCTGGAGACGGGCCAGCACACCGATACCGGCCCACTTCGCGAGCCACGCGCCGACCACGCTGACGACTATCAGGAGGAGGATGGTCTCGGCCACGCCGACCTCTCCCGCGACCTGCACGATCACGTAGAGCTCCGCGATCGGCACCACCAGGAACAGCAGCGCGAGCAGACCGACCATCGGCTCAGCCTACCGGCCGGGCTACCTTCTCCCCGATGGCTGGGGCCGATGGGGACGAGGGAGACGGGTCGCATCCCGCCCAGCGCGGCGGCGGTCGCTGGTCGCGCCTCGTGCCCCGCACCGCTCTCGGCCTGGCCGGGCTGCTGTTCTTCATGAGCATCGCGTCGGCGTTCACCGGGGCGGTCCTCTACGCCTACTACGACTACCGCCTGGGCCAGACCGAGGATCGCGTCGACGCGTTCGCCGCCGGCTTCGGCGAAGCGGTCGATGAGGCGGTGGACGAGATCGAGTCGTCGCGCGACGAGGCCGTGTCCCAGGTGCAGGCCCAGCTCGACGAGCTCGAGCGCTTCGCAGCCAGCGGCGAGACCCTCTCCGGCCTGCTGGAGCAGGCCGCGCCATCGGTGTGGTTCGTGTCGACGCTCGACGAGGCCGGCCAGCCCTCCGTCGGCTCGGCGTTCGTCGTGTTCTCCGACACCGAGCAGTCCTTCCTGCTGGCCTCGTTCGCGACGGTCCGGGCCAACACCCAGGAGCCGACCCCTGGCATCACCCTGCGCAAGCGCGACGAGGAGCTGCCGGCGAGCCTCACGGCCTGGGACCCGGCCAACGACCTCGCCCTCCTGGTCGTTGACCGGCCCGACCTGCCGGCGCTGCCCTGGGCCTCCGGCGACGATCCGGTGCAGGTCGGCGACCGCGTGTTCGTCGTGTCCGGCCTCGGTGCGGCGGGCGGCTCGATCAGCCAGGGCTTCGTGGCCGATGCGTCGGCGACCGGCATCCAGCACGACTCACCCGTCGGCGCCGCCTTCCAGGGCGGGCCGCTGCTCACCTCGGCCGGAGAGGTTCTGGCTGTGGCCAGCCGGGCCTACTCGCCGCTCGGGTTCCAGCCCGAGGCGGTGTTCTTCGGCGTGCCGATCCGGCGTTCGTGCGTCGAGGTGATCCGCTGCCCCGAGGGCGACGCCCAGCCGGGCTGAGGCTCAGCCGAAGCCGAACCCGAAGCCGCCCTCGTCGTCATCGACGTCCTGGCCCGGCAGCAGCGTGGTGGAGGTCGTCGACGTGGTCGACGTCGTGGTGGTCGGGGCCTGGGCCTGAGGCGGCGGCAGCGACTCGACGTAGCGCCCGCCGCCGGGCGCCGGATCCGGCGTCTGGCGGCGACCGGGCTGGAAGCCGCGACGCTGCTGCACCTTGGCGGCGTCGGGGACGGCCTCGATCGGTGCCGGCTCGCTGAACTCGGTGACCGGCACGCCGGCCAGCGCCGAGCGCATGAACCCCTGCCAGATCCGCGCCGGTGCGCTGCCGCCGGTGATGCCGGGCAGCTCCTTGCGGGTCTCCTGCGTCTTGTTCTCGTAGCCCATCCACACCGCGGTGGACAGGGTGGGCGTGTAGCCGACGAACCAGGCGTCGAGGTTGTCCTGCGTGGTGCCCGTCTTGCCCGCCGCCGGGCGCTCGATGCCGCGCCCGGATGCGGTGCCGCTGGTGAGCACGCCCCGCAGGACGTCGGTGACGTTGTCGGCCACCGGCTCGTCGAGCACCCGAGTGGTCGCCGGCGACGAGAGGTCGAGCAGCACGTTGCCCTCGCGGTCGGTGACGCTCAGCACGGGGGTGGGCTCGGCCCGCATGCCTCGTGCCGCGAACACGCCGTAGGCGGACGCCATGTCGAGGGGCGAAACCGACTCCGAGCCCAGGGCGATGCTGGCGCAGTACTTGCCGTCCTCGTAGGGCCGGACGCCCGTGAGGCCCATCCGCCGAGCCAGGTCCATCGCCTTGTCGACGCCCACGTCGAGGATGAGGCGCGTGTAGACGGTGTTGACCGAGCGCCAGGTGGCCGAGCGGAGGTCCATCGTGCCGTAGCGGGACCCCCCGTAGTTCTGGAGGACCGGGTTGCCGGGGCCGCAAGCCTCGGTGACGTCGTGCGGCGCGCCGGAGTAGGTGGCGTCGGGCGTGATGCCCGCGGCCAGCGCGGTGGCGAGCACGAAGGGCTTGAACGCAGACCCCGGCTGCCGGCCCGACGCCGCCCCGCCGCCAGGCACTCCGGCGGACGACTGGCCGAGCGCGTAGTTCACCTGGTCGACGGCGAAGTCGCGGCCGGACACGAACGCCCGCACGTACCCGGTCGGGGGCTCCACCGCGACGAGCGAGGTGCGCAGGTCGGGCTCGCTGCCCTCGAGGAACCCGGCGACCTCGGACTGCGCCGCGGCCTGCTGGTCGGGGTCGAGGGTGGTGCGGATCGTGAGGCCGCCCTGGAAGATCTGGTCGTCGCCCCCGGGCAGGTGCTCGGCCAGCCAGCGCCGCACGTAGTCGGTGAAGTAGGGGTGGGTCGACGTCTGCACCTGCGGTGGGTGGATCACCGTGGCCGGGCCAGGCGGGGGGCCGTTGACCGCCAGCCAGATCGGCTCGTGGACGGCCACGTGGTGCTGCGTGGGGTCGATCATCCCCTCATCGAGCATGGTGCGCAGCACGCGCAGCCGTCGCTGCTCGGCCAGCGCCGGGTCGGCGCGCGGGTTGAAGCGGCTGGGCGCGGGGATGATGCTCGCCAGCAGCGCCGACTGGGACAACGTGAGCTGCGGAACCGGCGTGCGGAAGTAGGTCTCGGCCGCGGCTCCGACGCCGTAGGCGCCCTCGCCGAGGTAGATGACCGACAGGTACTCGAAGAGGATCTCGTCCTTGTCGACCTGGCGGTCGAGCTGGGCGGCGAGGATCGCCTCGCGCACCTTGCGCTGGATCGACTTCTCGCCGCCCGTGATCGTGTTCTTCACCAGCTGCTGGGTGATCGTCGACCCGCCCTGGCCGAGCTCGCGGTTGCGGATGTCGGCCCACAGCGCCCGCAGCGTGCCCCGCACGTCGACCCCGCCGTGGCTGTAGAAGCTACGGTCCTCGGCCGCGACGACCGCCTGCTCCAAGACCTCAGGGATGTCCTCCGGCGCCACCGGGATGCTGGTCTCGAAGCGCTTGAACACGCCGATCTCGTTGCCTGCCGCGTCGTAGACACGGCTCATCTGCGAAGGCGGGGGCAGGGCGCGCTCGGGCAGGTCGGCCGGCAGCGGCAGGAAGAGGTACGCGGCGAGCATCACCCCCGCCGAGGCGACGGGGGTGATCACGGCCACGACGAACATCGCGGCGCCCGTCTTCAGGAAGCGACCCACAGCAGGGTCATTCTCGCTCAGCCGCACCGGGACCTGTGCCCGGCGGCTGGCGGCGGCGCCCTGGCCGGCTCAGCTGATGCGCTGTGGACCCGTGGCCTTGCGCTCCGCCTCGTTCAGCCCGCCCCAGATCCCGTGCGGCTCACGGATCCGCACCGCATAGCTGAGACAGGGTTCGCGGACCGAGCAGGTGCGACAGATCGCCTTGGCCCGCTCCTCACGATCGAGCTTCTCTTCCTTGCGCTCGAAGTGAGACGGTGGGAAGAAGACCGTGGCTTGCGGCCCCCGGCACGCCGCCTTCATCTGCCACGCTTCGTCGACACGTTGTGCGCTCACTGGCATTCCCCCTTTGGGCGGACCCTACAACCGCCTCTTTCGGGCGAACAAGGGACAACTTTCGCGAGCAAGATGCGTGTTCGCGCGAACTGACCCAGGTCAGCGGGGGTGCCGGGCGAGCCCGTCGAGGCTCATCCCCGACCAATGCGGAGCCCGCGAGCGAGCGCTGTGCCGGCAAATGACACGCGCTGGCGCGGGGGTGTCAACCGTCGTGGTCGGAGCGCGCTTCGCGGTGGTCTCGGGCTGCGCCCTCGAGGGGCTCGACCTCGAGCAGCAGCCCGTCGATGGATGCGACTCGAACCTGCTGCCCGGGCTCGATCGGCGTGGCCCGGTTGGTGCGCGCTCGCCACGGAGCGTCGCGCACCGTGACGATCCCGTCGGGGGCCACGGGGCCTTGCGCCACGCCGAGCTCGCCCACCATCCACTCCCGCCCGATCGTGGGCGTCGAGAACCGGGTGCGGACCATGGAGGGCATGCCCGCGACCATGGCCAGGGACATCCCCACGATGCCGATGAGCAGCGTGACCCACGAGAGGCTGACGCCGTCGTAGAGCACCACGGACCCGGCCACGAAGGCGACCGTGGCGATGCCCGTCCAGACGCGCGGCACGCCGGTCTGCACGTCGATCCCGTAGCCGACCATGGCCACCAGGAGCAGAGCGATGCCGAGGGGGTTGGTGGGCAGCGCGGCGAGGCCGTAGCAGCCGAGCACCAGGGCTCCGGCACCGACCATGCCGGCCACGCCCACGCCGGCGGTGAACAGCTCGAAGAGGATCAGCGCGAGGCCGATCACGAAGAGGAGGTAGGCGACCGGCGGGCTCGACACCGTGTGCATCAGCTCGCTCGCGAGCGGCAGCTGGCCGAAGCGCACCTGGGTGACGGGCTGACGCTGCGAGCCGCCTTCGGTCTCGACCACCTCGCTCTCCACGCCGTCGAGGCCGAGCACGAACTCACCGATCGTGGGGGCGTCGGTGTCGACGAGGCCGAGCTCGACCGCGTCCTCGGCGCTGACCTTGTCGCCGACCGCGGCGTCGCCGCCGAGGGTCTCGTCGCCGAGGAGCGACCGCGTGATCTCGATCCGGCTGCCCGGTGCCACGCCGGTGCGCGAGGCGGCGGCGACCAGCTGCGTGGCCTCCTCGGTGGCGCGGCTGCCCGAAGGCCCGACCCATACGGCCACGGGCACGTCGGCGGCCTCGATGCGCTCGACCAGGGCCTCTAGACGGTCGTCGGCGACCACCGCGCCGCCGCTGTTGAGCTGGAGGACCAGCGCGGTGGCGTCGGCCTCCTCAGCTGCTTCCAGCTGGGTCTCGACGAAGTCGACGAGCACCCGGTCGAGCAGGCCGCTGACCTCGATCACCGCGACGTACCCGTCGCTGGTGGCGTTCGGATCTGACGGCGGGTCCTCCTGGGACGGCTGCGCTCCGGCGGGCCCAGCGACGAGCAGCAGCGCGCCCAGGACCATGTGCACGAGCGCGGCGATGACCCTGGGTAGCCTCTGACTCGTCCTGCGGTGTGCCGTTGAGGCCGGCTTTGCCCCGGTCAGGAAGGTCGTACTTGGATCCCGCGCGATTCTTCGCTGCATCTCGGTTGGTCATCGTTGCCGGGAAGGGCGGGGTGGGCAAAACCGTGGTCACTGCGACGCTCGCCCGCGCCGCTGCACGCGCGGGCCTGTCCACGCTCGTCGTCGAGGTCGAGGGCAAGTCCGGTCTGGCCACCATGTACGGCCAGCAGCAGCTCGACTACGACGAGATCACCCTCTCGGCCGGTGGCGGCCCGGCCGGCGAGGGCGAGGTCAAGGCCCGCACCATCACCCCCGACGAGGCGCTGCTCGACTACCTGCACGATCACGGCCTGTCCCGGATCTCCAAGCGCCTCGTGTCCTCCGGAGCGCTCGACGTCGTGGCCACCGCCGCCCCTGGGATCAAGGACATCCTCATCCTCGGCAAGGTCAAGCAGCTGGAGCGGTCAGGGGTGTCCGACCTACTGCTGCTCGACGCTCCCGCCGCCGGCCACGCCATCACCTTCCTCCAGTCGGCCAGGGCGCTGCTCGACACGGTGCGGGTCGGCCCGATCAACGCCCAGGCCCGTGAGGTGCTCGAGATGCTGACCGACCACGAGCGCTGCCGCCTGGTGCTCGTCACCCTGCCTGAGGAGACGCCGGTCAACGAGCTGGTCGACACCGCCTTCAGCCTCGAGGACCGGGTTGGCGTCGGGCTGGCTCCCGTCGTCGTGAACGGCCTGTACGACCACGTGCCGGGCATCGACGCTCAGCCCGAGACCGCGGCCGAGGCCGCCGGCACGACCCTGCGGGCCGGCGAGGCCGAGGTGCTCGCGACGGCCGCCGAGTTCCGCAGGGACCGGACCGAGCTCCAGGCGACCCAGGTGAGCCGCCTGGCCGAGATGCTCCCGCTCCCGCAGCTCAAGCTCCCCTTCGTATTCACCACCGAGATCGGCCCTGCCGAGCTCGACCTGCTGGCCGATCGACTCCTCGCGGAGATCGAAGCCCTGCCGGAGGCGGTGTGACGGCCGACGCCGCGCCGATGCTGCGCGAGCTGGTCGAGCAGCGCCGGATCCTCGTCTGCTGCGGCTCCGGCGGCGTGGGCAAGACCACCACCGCCGCGGTGCTCGCCATGGAGGCGGCCCGGGCCGGTCGCCGCGCCGTGGTCGTCACCATCGATCCGGCCAAGCGGCTGGCCGACGCGCTGGGCCTAGAGGGGCTCACCGGCACGCCGAGCAAGATCGACGGCCCGTGGCCGGGCGAGCTCTGGGCCCTGATGCTCGACACCAAGAGCACCTTCGACGACCTGGTGGTCGCCAACGCCGCCACCCCCGAGCAGGGGCAGCGGATCCTCTCCAACCGCTTCTACCGCAACATCTCCGGTGCCCTGTCGGGCACCCAGGAGTACATGGCGATGGAGAAGCTCTACGAGCTGCACCAGCAGACCGACTTCGACCTCGTGGTGGTCGACACGCCGCCGACCCGCAACGCCCTCGACTTCATCGACGCCCCCCGGCGGCTGTCGCGCTTCCTCGACCACCGGCTCTTCCGCATGATCACCTCGCCGGGGCGTGGCGTCCTCAAGGCAGTGAACGTGGCCGCCCAGACGTTCCTGCGCACCGTCTCGCGCGTGGTCGGAGCCGAGGTGATCGACGATGCGGTGGCGTTCTTCCAGGCCTTCGAGGGCATGGAAGAGGGCTTCCGCGAGAGGGCCGACGCGGTGGTCGGCCTGCTCTCCGACGACGACACCGCCTTCGTGCTGGTCGCCTCGCCGCGGCGCGACACGATCGCCGAAGCCCGCTACTTCGCCGAGAAGCTGGGCGAGGCCGACATCTCGGTGCGGGCCTTGATCGTCAACCGCATGCACCCGTCGTTCGGCGACGGCCTGGCCGAGGCCACCCGCGAGCGCTCCGAGACGCTGGCGGGCACCGACCTAGGCGGCCTCTACGCCAACCTGGCCGAGTTCCAGCTGGTGGCGTCGCGCGAGGAGGAGCACCTCGCGGGTCTCGCCGCCGCGGTGGCGCCCGCTCCGGTGGTGAGGGTGCCGTTCCTGTCGAGCGACGTGCACGACGTCGCCGGGCTCACCGAGCTCGCCGACCTGATGCTCTGACCCGAGGGGTCACTCGCCGCCCGCGAGGGCGGCGGCGGCTTCGTCGACCGTCTCCGTGACCGACACGATGCGGTCGAAGCCCGTGGTGTGGAGTAGGCGGGTGAGGGTGGGGCGGCTGCAGGCGACGGCGACGTCGCCGCCGGCCTCACGAGCCCGCCGGATGCCGCCGATGAGCGCGCCGAGGCCTGCCGAGTCCATGAAGGGCACCGCCGACAGGTCGATCAGCAGGTAGGTGTGGCTGGCCAGGCCACCCAGCGCCTCACGGAACTGGTTGACGGTGTAGGCGTCGAGCTCCCCCACCGGACGGCAAAGGGTGTACGCAGTGGATTCCTCCACCTCGATGTCGAGCACTCGTCCTCCAGATCGTGGGCGACCCGCGGATGGTAGCGACCGCGCGGGTCCGATCGTCTGCGGAGCCCCAGATCGGGATGGGATCGTCCCAGCATCGAGGTACTAGCGTCCGGGTCGTGACGGAGGTCCTGATCGCCACCGATGCCGACGCGGTCCACGACGAGGTCGAGGCTGCGCTGGCTGACGAGTCCACGACGGTGCGCCGGGTGCGCGCCGGCACCGAGGTCGGACCGGCGGTCGCTGCCAGCACTCCCGACCTGGTGATCCTCGACCTGCAGATCGGCAACATGGGCGGCGTCGCCTCGTGCGTCTACCTGCGTCAGGAGGCTGGCGCCGGGCGCCTGCCCGACGTGCCGATCCTGATGCTGCTCGATCGCACCGCCGACATCTTCCTCGCCCGGCGAGCCTCTGCCGACGGCTGGGTCGTGAAGCCCCTCGACGCCTTCGGGCTGCGCAGGGCCGCCACGGCGATCCTGGAGGGCCACCCGGAGACCGACGCGCAGCCCGAGCCCGAGCCGATGCTCGTGGCCGACGTCAACCCGCAGTAGCCCGCCGCTTCCGCTTGGGGCCCGGTGAGGGCCATGCGGTAACGTCAGCAGTCCTACGGGTGGTGGCTCAGCTTGGTAGAGCGCTGCGTTCGGGACGCAGAGGTCGGGAGTTCAAATCTCCCCCACCCGACCAACACAATCCCAGTTCAGAACCGGTTTTCGTTGTCCACAGGTGACGGCGGCCGACCGTCAGACCACACACAGACCACATCGCGATCGCGTAGTGGGCCACGGACGATCCGGTCACGGACGTCACCGGTCGGCACCAGATGGCACACGACGGACCCCGCGTGGCGAGGATGACAGGTGTCGCCGGCATCGAAACGGCCGGTGCTTGGAGCCTTGGTGAAGGCAACGGCAGGGGCTCGAAATCCCACCTCCCGTCCTTCCACGTGTCCCGAGGACGATTCGTGGGTTCGACACGATGCTGGAGCAGCACCCTCGGCGTCGCGTCGCGAATCTAGAGTTCTCCCCCCGGACTGTTTCGGCTCGGTCCCACCCTTGCTCCACACCGACCACGGACGTGCAACATGCGAGATCTCCTCAAAATTTCGGAGCTCGGAGCCGAGGCGCCGGAAGTAAGTCCATGGCTGGAGCACGATGTGCCACAGCGGGTCGAACTCCTACTCGCCGATCAGGACCCGGAGGGTCTTAGCGAGCTGGGCGCTCTCGGACTTAGCGAGGAGATCAAGCATGCCGTGCGCACGGCCAACGCAGCTGTGCTCGCATTTCCCGGGGTCCCTCCGTCGATTGACGCTGTTGTTGTAGGGGGCTTGCCTCGGACTGGCACAACGTATCTTCAGAGCATTCTGGGCGTCGCCTTGGGAAGGCGCCTCCTCCGAGGGTGGGAGGCGTATCTCCCGAGTTCAGCGACGAAGCCCGAGCTTCGCGTCCGTGCGATCTCCGAGGCCCGGGCACGCTTCGCTGCAGCGCGCGCGGTCAGCCCCGAACTCCACGAGATGCACCCCCTCGATGCGGATGGCATCGAGGAATGCACTCCACTCCTACAGCACAGCCTTGAATGTCTGCAGTGGGCGATGATGCTCGACGCGCCTAGCTACGTCGAGTGGCTACACGCAACTCGACGAACTGCCGCTTATCGCATCTGGGCTGCCCAACTGAATCAGGTGGGAGACCGAAGTACACGATGGCTGCTCAAGTCGCCTATGCACTTTTGTGACTATCGGTCCCTGATATCTGTCGCCCCTGGGTGTAGGATCATCCATGTCCGACGCGATCCAATCGCGATGATGACCTCGTTTCTAAATCTGTGCCTTTCGGCGCGACGGGTGTTCAATCCAAATGTCGTGCCCGCTGGTCTCGGACAGTTCTGGCTTACGCAGTTCGCTCGGTTCCTTGATGTAGCCCAGCAAGATATCGATGATCTGGGGATTCATGTCGTAGTCGTAGATCTTCCCGATCTCCTCGTCGACCCACAAGGGGTCGTCGGCTTCATCGGGGAGGAGTTAGGCGTCAAAGCCAGCCCGCACTTACACCTTCCTCGTCCGCTGGCAGCCAGCCACCGCCGGCTCCCGCTGGAGGCTTTCGGACTGCAGGCTCGATCTGTCCAGCAGCGCCTGCGAGGTCACCTTGGCGGCCCCTTTCTGCTTGAGGCGCACCCTGCGCGCTAACTCGACGGCCTAGAGGCCGCTGAGCTGGCCGACCTGAGCCGCGCGATCTGACTCTTCGGGCCGTCATCGTCGGCGGGGCCCCCTCCGCGCCTCGCGCGCCTGGCCGTCCGGAAGTAACCGTCAACATCCTCCAGCGATGATCACGCCTCCGTAGCAGTCTCCACCTGCCCGCGCAGCCTTCGGGAACCAAGCGACGTATCGGGAGCGTCTTAACGTCGTGAGAGCACGACCGTTCGTCATTGCGAGTGCACTCCTCGCCCTGGGCCTAGGTGGCGCCACGCTGCTGTGGGTGGGTAGCAATCGGGGGTCCGAGGCGAAGCTGAGAACTCAGGTCGAACTGGCGAAGACCGGTGCATGTGGTGAAGCACTGTTCTGGGGGGTGACTAGTTCCGGCGAAATTGCGGTCACTGTTCGCATCGACGTCCGAAGTCGATCAGTCGAGCGGTCAACCGTTATGAAGGTCGAACTCCCTGATCCCCTGGTGCTGGTGGAGGTCTTGGAGGGCCATGATCTTGGTCGGAACTTCTGCACGGACGTGCTGGATGCGTCCGCCGTCCCCCGGTCGATCGAGAGGGCCAACGTGGGCAGGGGCGAGATTGTCATCGAGCCCCCCTCCGCCTCGGGGGCGGGTTGCCCAGGAGTACGCGGCGCCCTTCGGCTGATCGGCCTTGCGACAGACCGCATCACGTTCGCTCCTATCGACATCGAGTCGACCTCAGTTGGATGTTACGCGGGATGAGGCGCCGAACGCGTCGAACGTCCGGAGGGACGATGCGGTCACGCCCCTGGTGGACCCGATGATGGGGCCCCCGCCCAGCCGAGACCTCGGTCGAGTGTTGGAGCACGGTGCAGGCAGCATCCGGGACGGGTTCGTTGACAGCCAACGGGTCTGCCGCGGCACTGTCGACCACGCTGGCGCAACACTGCGGCGCCCGGGCGTCGATTGGGGGACTGGGCATGGGTGGACTTGAGCGACTCGCTCGCTCGGCAGCGGCTGCCGGGATCCTTGCCGGTGCGTTCGGCGTGGTTAGGCCGGCCGCCGCCGACACATTCGGGGGATGCAACACCGACGAGGGGTGTCGACCCGACAACCTCTCGCATGCGTGGTGTTACGGCAACGGATTCACGAGTACCGCGCTACGCAACGCGGCCACGTACGCGTTAGGCAACCTCGACGCCCAGACCAACTTCACCCAGAACCGCACCACGAGCTGTACGACCACCACGGATGTCATCTTCATTCAGTTCAGTGACTCGTCGGGGCCTCGAGGCGACTACAGCTGTTTGGCCTTCAACAGTGCCAACGAGTGCGAACAGGCTCGAGTTCGGCTCAACTCGGCGCTGTTGACTGATACGGCGAACAGACAGAAGACAGCATGCCACGAGGTTGGGCATTCGGGTGGGCTACGCCACGGCGGCGATACGGACTGCATGCGAAACGGAGCAATCACGAGCGGCTTCCAGACGTACGATCAGCACCACATCGACCATCTGAACTCGCAGAAGTAGCTAAGGAGCCGGATATGAGGCGAATCATTCTGGGGATCGGCTCACTGATTCTGATCGGGTCTCCAATACTGGGTGGATGCGGACGCACAGGCGACGGGCCCGATGAAGCCTCGGCGGGCAGCTTGGTCGCGTTTGTCGAACTACTCTCGCCATACTCTGCTGACTATGACCCGGCGGGATCGCCACAGGAACTGGCAGAGAGATCTGATGTCGTGGTGACCGGCCAATTCCGAGACGCAATCGCTGGTCGTTCGCTTGTGCTGAATGAGGATCCCCTGATCGAGGACGGCTACGCTCTGTTGGTCCTCGAGATTCAGAAGGTAGAGTCGGGTACCGTCGAGGGCGACTCCTCGACGGTTTACATCGAGATCCCGTTTGCTGGTGATATGCGGGAACTTTCGGAGGCTATCCCGAAGGATCGAACGGTCCGGGCGTACCTAAGCTTGCGTAATGAAAGCGGTTCGCCCCGAGCGTCCCGAAAGGACCCCGTTGACGTTGTCTACATTCCGACGACTCCACAGGGCCTGTTGGTGGATGACGGCAGCGGAAACGTGGTGCAACCGATTGAGCATGGTTCGCGCTTTGGGGGCACAAACCTGAGCGACTTCCTCCCCGATGACGTTGGCTTTCCCGAGTATGATCCCAACGCGCCACACGAGGAATAGCGGCCGAGTCCGCAATCTGGACGACATCTGTGCCTAGTGACGAATCGCCTAGCGAGGAAATCCGAGCACACCTTGAGGAAGTCGCGTCAGAACGCATATTCGGCACCGCCTTCCACGTCGCCGTTCTCTCTCCGAGAGCAGAGTTCTCGCTGTCGGTAGGAGCAGACGCCCTCGGGATACGGGCACACTCATCTCAGCTGTACAACGTGTGGTGTGCGCTCAAGCCGGTGGTCGCTCTGGCTGCGGCTGAGTTGGCGGAGGCGCACGGCGTCGATCCTGATACCTCGGTGTCAGGCATCGCCAAACAGTTCCCGGACTGCTTCGCTACGCTTAGGCAGATCATGAGTCACCGGTTTGCTGGGGTCTATCCATCGCTTGCCCAGGTGGCGCTTTGCCCGCTGGCTGAGCGGGACCAACTCATCAGTCGTCACCTGGGGACGGGGCCCTCGAGTGGGTACAGCGAGTATTCATCTCAAGCGATACTCTTGGACGTGATCCGATCGCTTAGCGGTGAGGAGCCGGTTGGGTATCTGCAGGAGCGGACTCTGACCGACCTGCACCTTGAGGGGAAACTCTCGTTCGGATTCACTCGGTCCCAACTTGAGCATGTTCAAGAGGGCATTGGCTTGTATGTCCTGGGTCTGCCCCACCGCGCGCTGCCTCTCTTGTCAGACAGGACGCCCTTTCTCGCCTGTGACGATCGTGGACGCGTAGGTGGATTCGCGACAGCGGCTGGCCTTGCGGGGTTCTACAACTCGGTCCTGAACGTCTTGAACGGCGAGCCGCGTGGCGGGCTACCGGCCCCCGAATATCTGCGTGATCTCGTGTATCACCCAACACCGAGAATACCCGACCCTGTGCTTGGGAGGGACTGCGCCTTCGCAGGGGGCTTCATGGTCAGCTTGCCGGATCACGGGTTCGGAGATCGTCCGTCGGCAGCTGCGGTCGGCCATTCGGGTTTCTCGGGGAGCTCGTGGGGGTTCGCTGATCCAGAGCATCATCTGTCTATGGGCTTCATCGGCAATGGGGTGATTCGAGATTCCGAGTCGGCGGCGGTGCTTCGCCGTGGGGTCATCGACGTTGTCTGCTGTGCCTTGATGCGGCAGGCGAAGTGAGAACGATCGGCGCGGCGGGGTCATACCCGATTCACGTTTCCTTCGCGAGCCATGAATTGGTCCTAGAGGTGGGTGAGAGCCTCCGGATAGTCAACAACGGCGATCCGAAGGGCGATCATCGATCGCTGTTGCTCTCGGCCGAGACGGTGACTGCTCTCATGGATGGCCAAGACCACGATCCAGGTCTGGGGGCTCCCGCTCAGATTAGCGACGGCACGCAAACCCTGAGCCTAATTCCGCCAGTCGCTGCGCTGAGTTCTGGAATGTCAGCTGGCGTGCTGCCGGGTGCGACATTCGACGTTGAAGTGGTGTTTCCGTCTCTCGTACCCCTCGTGCCGTCCAGGGTTCTTTCCGTCGTCGATGGCTTAGCCTCGGAGGGCGCGGATCGAAACGAAGCCGATCTCTGCCTACGCCTGCCGTTTCCCGACGGAGTCCGTTGGTTGCTCGGGCGTATCCCATTCAGGGACATAGCGTCGGACACCGAGGTCGCTGGTGACGTGCTGATGCTGGGGTGCGTCAGTGGGTGGTGCTACCTGGGGGCTGGGCGGGCAACCAATGCTGAGAGGTACATGCAACATCTGGATTGGGCTTCCTCAGCAATCTCAGCCTTCTTTCGCTGCGTATCGAGTGAGCCAGCGAGGCTTCGTGCCCTGCTCCGTTGACAGCGCGAGCCACGGGTGCCTCGGTGGGCCGAGGTGCAGGCGGTTGAGGTGGCGACCGACAGGCTCAAGCCGAACTTCAGCCGGCTGTTCCACGCCGCAGGCCAGCGCAACGAGCGGGACGTGCTCCAAGACCCACACGGCGTCGACCGAAACGTGAGCGTGGAATGCGAGTGACGCGGACCCCGGTAGCGCGTTGACGGTTGCCTGAGCCGGAGGGCTTGGGGATGCTGGTCGCTCTGAACCTCGAGGAGAGGGATGAGCGAGAAGAGGAAGTACCGGACCTTCACACCTGAGCAGAAGGCCGAGATCGTGTTGGCCGGGCTACGCGGTGACCGCACGGTGCGGGACATCTACCGGGAGTACGAGATCGCCGAGACGCTCTACTACCAGTGGCGTGATCGGCTGCTCGAAGCCGGCAAGGCCGCGTTAGCGACACCGAGGGACAAGGGCGGCGACCCACGCGATGCCGAGCTGAAGGAGACCAAGAAGAAGGTCGCCCAGCTCGAGCGTGCGCTGGGGCGCAAGACCTACGAGCTGGAGGTCGCGGGGGAACTCTTGCGGGACTGGACGTGAGCGTCCGTGTGTCCAGAGCCCGCGCTGTGGTCGCCCACGGACGTCGCCCTGCCGTGGCGGCACGGGTGACCGGGATCTCTCGCCAGGCGATCTACCGACCGATCTCTACCCGCCCCGCGGCCGCGGGTCCCGGGAAGGGCCGGCCGGGTGACGATGCGATCGTCGAGGTCGCCCGGGCGAACCCGACCGACGGCACCCGCATGGTTGCCGCGCTGGCGAGCCGGGAGCTGGGCGAGGTGGTGAACCGCAAACGGGCGCAGCGGGTCATGCGCCAGCACCCGCTGCTGCAACCGACCCGGTCCCTGGATCGGCGCCGGCGGCCGGGGTTCTTCCGGGTGCGCCGGCCCGACGAGCTCTGGCACATGGACATGACCAAGGTCTGGACCGCCGCGCACGGCTGGGTCTACCTGCACGTGATCGTCGACTGCTGCACCCGGGAGGTCGTCGGGTGGACCGTCGACACCCGCACCCGGTCCCACGAAGCCATCGCCTGCGTCGAAGCCGCCCTGCTCGCCCGGAACGTGAAGCCGGGCGTGCTCGTCCTCGGGACCGACAACGGGTCCCAGTTCACGTCCCGGGACTTCCGCAAGCACCTCTCCGCCCGAGGCGTCACCCACCGTCGGGGCGGCTACCGCGACCCCGAGTCCCAGGCCTTCATCGAGTCCTGGTTCGGCCAGTTCAAGAAGCGCTGCGCCTGGCGAGCCGAGTGGGAGACCATCGAAGCAGCGAGAACGGAGATCACCGCGTACATCGACCGCTACCACCACCGACCCCACTCCGGGCTCGGCTACCGCACCCCCGCCGAGGTCGCCGAGACCTGGCGCAGAATGACCGACCTACAAACCGAAGCGACCTGAACCGACAACGACGACGGGGTCCACGTCAGCGAGCGAGCCGGTTTGATCAACGACCGAGCTCGATGCCGCAGTCGCGTTCGAGGCGCCGTTCAACGGTGCGTTGCGCCAGGTCATCGAGCCGGTGGACCATGTCGATCTGGCGGTCGAGTTGGTCGAGCCGGTCGAGCTCGTCCACGTGGTTGGCTCGCCAAGTCCTTCGCTCCCAGATCTCTGGCCCATGCTCGGCGACGCGATCGTTTAGGTCGGTGACCTTCGCCTCGGCGTTGTCGATCTCGGTGTTGAACCGTGTGATCCGTTGCTCGATCTCTCGCCGTTGGCTGCGGCGTGTGTGCCGCCCGATCGGGCCGAGCAGGTCGAGGTCCTGTTCGGCTTGGCGAAGGCGCCGCTGCGCGTCCTGGAGCGCCTGCTGGGCGCGTCCTTGTTGGTCGATGAGGCGTCGAACGTCCATTGTCACGTCGGGCGGTTCGGGGCCGATCTGTTCGAGGAGGTGCTCTCGCTGGTCCTGCAGGGCCTGCAGTGTCGATGGTGGCCGGGGGTTGAGGTGGTCGAGGGCGAGGCGCTTGGCGCCGCTGCGTCCGATGGCAGCGCGCAGCCCGTCGAGTGGATCGGTCTGCGTCTCGTGAGCGTGGCGCTCATCGACTCGGTGGTCCTGGGAGGTCAGGTAGAGGTCGTTGCTGTGCCGGCCTCGTGACAGGGCGGTGTAGGCGTGCTCGCGGGTGGCGGTGTCATCGGCGAGGATCAGGCAACGGTCGACGGTGGCTCCTTGGGCCTTGTGGATGGTGGTGGCGTACCCGTGGGTGAGGTGACCGGCGGCCAGGTACTCGAAGGACACTTCTCGACGTTCGTTCCTGTCGGTGACCATGATCAGGTGCTGCCGGTCCGGGTCGATGCGGTCGATGACGCCCCGGGTGCCGTTGAGAAGTCCGAGCTGGTAGTCGTTCCGCAGCGCCAGTACCTGGTCGCCGTCACAGAACGAACGGCGACCGGCGCGGATCTGGTCCGGCCCGAGGTAGCCCTCATCTTGCAGGAGACGTCGGGCCCGGCCGTTGAGGTCGTCGACGTCGGCGAGGCGAGCGGCGACCATGAGCACGTCCTCGCCCTCGACATGCGCGTTCATCCACTCGTCGACCAGCCACTCGCGGGCCTTGGCATCGGTCGGGGCCTCATGGATCCGGCCATGAGCCTGGTACGCATCGAGGGCGTGGTCGACGCGACCCAAACGGAGCTCGCTCAGCGAGTCGCGCTCCCACACGTCGGCCTGGCGGCGATTCTCGGCCAGCACACTGGCCCCCAGCCGGGAACGTAGGCCGCGGAAGGCGCCGCCGGCGTCGATCTCGGGGAGCTGGCACGGGTCGCCGACCAGGACGACCTTGGCATCGACAGCCTCGGCGTGCTCGAGGAGCCGGGCGAGCTTGCGGGTGCCGACCATGGCCGCCTCATCGACCACCACCACCGTCCGGGGACCGAAGGGGGCGCGGTTGAGGTCGCGGAGCAGCCGGTCGATGGTGCTGGCCGGGATGCCGGCGTCGTCTTGCAGGTGCTTGGCGGCCCGAGCAGCCAGGGAACATCCGATCACCCGATACCCGGACGCCTCCCATGCCTCGCGGGCGGCAGCGAGGGCAAAGGTCTTGCCGGAGCCGGCGACGCCTTCGACGACTTCGATCCCGTCGCCCGATGAGCAGATCGTGCGCACCATCTCGCTCTGCTCGGCTGACAGCGTCGGGCGGGTGGCCGTCGCGGCGTCAAGGGCCGCGGGGTTGACGACGGCGCAGCGGGTGGCCTGCCGAACGAGTCCGGAGTCGACCACAGCGAGCTCGATCTCGAGCATCTCTGGGGTGGTCCAGCGCTGCTCGCCGGTCTTGGCCGCGATCGCCCTGCCGTCCTGCAGGCGGATGGTGGCGGCGTCACGGTCCCCGGTCAGGGCCAGGACGTGGTCGGAGCGCACGAACCCGTCGACCAGGTCCAAGACGTCCTCAACCCGGCCGCCGTGGGGGAGGGCGTTGCAGATGGCCTTGATGACCTCCCGCTCCCCGAAAGTGCTCGCCCGCGCGGTCAACCCGTCCGGGCTGGCCAGCCACCGGTACAGCTCGTCGGCCTCGGGCCTGTCCGGGGTGGGTGGGTCGGTCACGTTCGCCCGGTCCAGCACCTTGCCCAGCGCGAGTCCGTCGAAGCCCAGACCCTGTGCGCGCGCTTGCCATGCCGGTAGCAGGCCCTCGACGCCGACGGTGGTGTCCTTGGCGTTGCGGGTGGCGTAGGTGGCGACCTGCGCGGCGCGGGCGCCGTGCTGGCCGTGCTCGTCGAGGTGGGCCTCGATCTCGCGGCGGCGGGTGGAGAACTCCCGGAGTACCTCGCGTGGGATGCCGGCGACATCCGCGATGCCGTTGCGGACCGGGCCCCACTCCACACCGAGCCGGCGGGTCAGCTCCCATCGCAGCTGCGCCTCGTAGAGGTGTCCGACCGGTGACAGCCACGAGTAGACGGGCCGGGCATCCAGCGCTGTCCAGCGGTCATCGGGCGGGGCGTGGGCGAGGTTGGCGAGCACGACGTGGGTGTGCAGGTGGGGGTCCCCGGCCCGCGAGGTGCGGTGCCGGAACGCGGCGGCCACGAACCCGTCCCCGTCGATCACGTTGTGGCCGCCCTGCCCGCGACGCACTCGGCACCCCGCCCGTTCCAGCACCTTGAGGGCCGCGCTCTGGGCGGCGTCATGGGCGTTGCGGACTTCGTTGGAGACCTCCGGATCACCCAGCGCGAAGAGCAGCGAGACGGACTTCGGGGCGCAGAACGTCGCGTCGAAGCCAGCCACCACCGGCACCGACCGAGACCCGGTCAGCCGGTAGGTGCCGGTGCGGGGATCGACATGCTCCAGGACCCGGCCCAGCTCCTCGGCCTCGACCTCACCTTGCAGACCGAGCCGAGCCGACCCAGCACCGACCCACTGCCCGGGGGCCTCCCGGGCGCCGGTGTAGTACTCCTCGGCGCCGCGGGCGACGGTGTCGAGGTAGTACTGCTGCTGGCCCGGGGCCAGCTTCCCCAGGCTCAACACGTTATGAAGAGCTCCTCATAAGGTGATTTATGCCGAGGCCGTGATTATGCGGATGAACGCCTCGGCGCTGAGCCAAGGACGTGGATGTCGACGTGTCGGCCGCGCGTTCCTCGGCATAAGAACCGGCTGTCGGAGAAGCCTTCGCTCCAGCGGACAGGGAGTCCGTGTGACTGGAGGCAGAGAGATGAGCGTGTCGTCGCGGGTCCGGATGAGCGGACCGATGATCGAGTACCGGGCCGGCTTCGCAGCCGAGCTCGTGTCCCTGGGCTACACCGACTTGAGCACCGCGCAGCAGCTGCGGTTGATGGCGTGTCTCAGCGACTGGTTGGTGGACCGAGGTCTCGAGCCGACCGAGTTCGACGATGTGGCGATCGAGGAGTTCCTCGAAGCGCGCCGCCGGGCCGGCCACGTGGAATGGCGCACGCGTGTCGGGCTGGCGCCGATGCTCGGCTTCCTGCGCGGGATGGGCGTCGTGCCGACGCCGGCTCCGGCGGTCGACATGTCGCCGGCGGGTCAGCTGATTGCGGCCTACCGGCGCTACCTGACCGACGAGCGCGGCATGGGCTGGAGCGCCCGTGACTTCTACGTCCGCGTCGCTCGACGTTTCCTCGATCACCACGCCCCGGCGGCGGGCCTCGGGCTGGGCGAGGTCACCGCCGCGGACGTGGCGACCTTCGTCCTCGCCGAGTGCGCTCGGCGCTCGGTGCGATCGGGCGTGCTGAGCGCGACGCGTTGCCTGTTGCGCTACCTGTTCGTCGAAGGCCTCGTCGCCACCGAGCTGGCCTGGGCGGTTCCCAGCGCCGCTGGGCGCCACGGCGCCTCGCTTCCCAAGGACCTGCTGCCCGTGCAGGTGAACGCTCTGCTGGCGTCGTGCGATCGTCGTCGGGCCATCGGGCGGCGCGACTTCGCCATCATCACTGTGCTGTCCCGGCTCGGCTTGCGCGCCGGCGAGGCCGCCGTGCTGAGTCTCGATGACATCGATTGGCACAGCGGGGACCTGGTCATCCGGGGCAAGGGCCGCCGCGATGAGGTGCTCCCACTTCCCGATGACGTGGGCGAGGCGATCGTCGCCTACCTGCGTCGGGGACGGCCGCATTGTGAGTCGCGCCAGGTGTTCATCCGCGTCCGGGCTCCCTGGCGGGGCCTCAGTCAGCCGGCCGTCACCGAGATCGTCTACCGGGCCTGTGCCCGCGCTGGGCTGCCCGAGGTCGGCGCTCATCGGCTCCGCCACACCGCGGCGACCCAGATGCTGCGCCGGGGCGGCACCCTGGCCGAGGTCGCCCAGGTGCTGCGCCATCACGACCCTCTCACCACCTCGACGTACGCGAAGGTCGACAGGGTTGCGTTGGCGTCCCTGGCGGGGCCCTGGCCGGTGGTGACCCGATGAGCGCGCTCGCTGCGGCCGCGGCTGACTACCTGGAGCTGCGCCGGGCCCTCGGGTTCAAGCTCGTGAAGGAAGGCCGAGTGCTCGCCACCTTCGTCTCCTATCTCGACGGTCGGGGAGCCGTCACGATCACGGCGGAGGCCACCCTCGCCTGGGCCTGCCAGCCTCCGGACGCGCCGCCGCCTCGCTGGTCCAAGCGCCTCAGTGTGGCCCGAGCGTTCGCGTCCTACATGCGCGCCCTCGACCCCGCCACCGAAGTCGCACCTACCGGGTTGTGGCCGTCGGCCCGGCGCCAAGAGCCCTTCGTGTGCAACCCGACCGAGATCGCCGCGCTCGTTGACGCCGCAGCCCGCGTGGGCACGTCCTTCGCCGCGGGGACCTACTCGGTGGTCGTCGGGCTGATCGCCGTCACCGGCATGCGCACCGGAGAGGTGCTTCGACTCGACATCGACGACGTCGACCTCGACCAGGGGCTGGCCCGGGTGCGGGACACCAAGTTCGGCAAGTCCCGCGAGGTGGCCCTCCATGCCAGCACCGTCGCGACCCTCACCGCGTATGGCACCTGGCGTGACCGCTCGGCCCAAGCACCGCTCGGGCCGAGCTTCTTCGTGTCGAGGGCGGGCAGCCGGGCCAAGGCCGGTCAACTGGGCCTCCACTGGCAGGCCACCATCGACCGGGCCGGCGTGGTGCGCGCCCACGGGCGCCGGCCGCGCCTGCACGACCTGCGCCACAGCTTCGCCGTCAACACGCTGCGGTCCTGGCACGACGCCGGCCTCGACGTCGAGGCCCGCCTGCCGCTGCTGTCCACCTACCTCGGCCATGCCAACCCGGCATCCACGTACTGGTATCTGACGGCGACACCGGACCTGCTCGCCGCCGCCGCTCGACGGCTCGAGACACCGAACGGAACGAGCACGTGACCGCCGTCGCGCCGCTCCTGGAGTCGTTCTTCACCGACGGTCTCATCGCGCAGCGGGCCGCCAGCCCCCACACCGTTGCCGCCTACCGCGACACGTTCCGGCTCCTGCTCGGCTTCGCGCACGACAAGGTCGCCACGCCTCCGGCGCGTCTCGACCTGGGTCAGCTCGACGCGCCGCTCATCGGCGCGTTCCTCACCCACCTCGAAGTCGAACGGCATAACCGGCCCAGCACCCGCAACGCCCGCCTCGCTGCGGTCCACTCGTTCTACGCCTACGCCGCGCTGCGCTGCCCCGAACACGCCGGACTGATCCAGCGCGTGCTGGCGCTGCCCCACAAGCGCACCGACCGGGCGATCGTGTCGTTCCTCACCGCCGTCGAGATCGATGCCCTGCTCGCCAGCCCCGACCAGACCCGCTGGATCGGCCGGCGCGACTACACCCTCCTCGCGGTCATGGCCCAGACCGGGCTCCGGGTCTCCGAGGTCGTCGGCCTCCGAACCGGCGACGTCGAACTCGGGACCGGCCCCCACGTCCGCTGTCGAGGCAAAGGCCGCAAGGAACGCGTCACCCCGCTCACCACCCACACCGCCAGCGCGCTGCGAACCTGGCTGCGAGAAGGCGACCGGGGACCGCAGCGACCGCTGTTCCCGAACAGCACCGGCCGCCAACTCAGCCGCGACGCCGTCGCTCTCGTCGTCGCCCGCCACGCACGAACCGCGACGACGGTCTGCCCGTCGCTGGCCCACAAACACGTGACACCCCACGTGCTCCGACACAGCAGCGCCATGGCCCTGCTCCACGCCGGTGTCGACACCAGCGTGATCGCGCTCTGGCTCGGCCACGAGACCACCAGGACGACCCACATCTACCTGCACGCCGACCTCGCCCTCAAGGAACGGGCCCTGTCCCGCACCGCGCCGACCACCACAGCGACCAGGCGCTACCGGCCACCGGACTCGCTGCTCGCCTTCCTCGAAGCCCTCTGACCCGCCCGCGCTTATGCCAACACCCCGACCACAACGACCCCCGAAGGAAGCGCCCCCATGACACGCCCTCCGCATAATCACGGCCTCGGCATAAAACACGCCCCGACCGTCACACAGGTCAGCGGGCGCACGGGGCGGCACCGCACGGCAGGTGCAAGAGCGTCACCGTTCTTGGTCTGGTGTGGTGAGAGAACGCTGAGTAGGGCCATGACGTCAGCTGCTGAAGGGCAGAGAGGTCTGCTCGACGGCGGGAGCGCGACGGATGCGACGAGGGGAGCGTCGCGTGGACTCGCGGGTGGCGGGTCGCGGGGCCAGCTCGATGACCTGCGCCGCATTGTCGATGGATGTGTCGCCGATCGTGTCGAACGCCGCGGCCGGGAACCGCAGGGAGCGCCCGAACCGCCGACACGGAATCCCCTCGGCACCACCGGTCGCCAGGTAGAGCCGGGCCTGCTCGTACACCGTCGTGCGGCCCAGCCGCAGGCGGGCCATCACCTCGGGGACCGTCAGGTACTCGGGTCGCTGAGCCATCCCAGCCTCCTCGACGGACTCAACCCCAAGACAGGATCATCTTGGAAGCGGCAGATTACACCGATGTCATCCCGCTGGCAATCCCTTCGTTGAACAAACCACCCAACCGTTGACTACAGTGGTGGTGTGCCCCGCAGACGACCACCCGCGCAGCCCGCCTGGACACCCAACCAGATCGTGGCCCACAACATCTCCAAGGCCCGCCTCTTCCGAGCCTGGACCCAGGACCAAGCCGCCGAAGCCTGCGCGCCCTTCCTCGGCGCCCGGCTCTCCCCGGCCAGCTGGTCGGCCCTGGAGCGCTCCGTCGACGGCGGCCGCATCCGCGAGATCACCGCCGATGAGCTCGTCGCGTTCGCCCGCGCCTTTGACCTGCCCATCGGCTTCTTCCTCACCCCGCCCTCGGCGTGGGACAACCACGTCGTCGCCACCCCCGATGCCGGCCCCCAAGGGCTCGAACCCATCGAGCTGTTCGACGTCGTCATCGGCACCGACGAGAACCTCGCCGCCTGGGAGCAGTACCTCCTGTCCTGGCCGTCGCCCGGGCACCGCGTCACCATCCACGACGACGGCACCATGGAGAACCTCGGCCGCGTCCAAGCCGACGTCCACCCGCGCCTCGCCGGCCCCGCGGCCCTGCGCGCCAAGCTCGTGCTGCGCGACCAGTTCGGCGACCTCGCCGAGGCCCGCGACGTCCTCGCTCGCCTTGTCGCCGCCCTCGACGACCTCGGCCAACCCGAACCGGCCCCCAACGACACTCAGCAACACGAGGCGACACCAACCGGCCGTCGCCGCAAAGAGCGGTAGGAGGAGCACATGGCCTCGATACGACAGAAGCCGAGCGGACGGTGGGAAGCGCGCTATCGGGATGCCCGGGGTGAGATGCACGCCCAGTCGTTTGACGGCAAGGTGGCCGCTCGACGTTGGGCCGCCGAGATGGAGTCCGACCTCCGGCGTGGCGAGTGGATCGACCCGAAGCTCGCCCGCACCACCTTCGGCTCGTGGGCGGAGGAGTACCTCACGACGATCGTGCACCTACGGAACGTGACCCGCGGCGACTACGAGCGTGCCTTGCGAACCCACATCCTCCCAGCGTTCGCGGATCGGCCCATGACGCAGATCGAGCAGGTGGACGTCCGTAAGTTCATGGCCGAGAAGCAGGCTTCGGGTCTCGCGCCGAAGAGCCTGCAGAAGATCCGTCTCGTGTTTCGGCAGGTGCTTGAGTTGGCTCGGGGCTCAGGGGCTATCAAGGTGAATCCATGTGACGGCATCCGTCTGCCGCGGGCCGTCCAGTCCGATCCGATCTTCCTCTCGGCGACGCAGGTGGAGTCGCTAGCTCGGGCGGCTCGTCCGCCGTTCGATCTGCTCGTGCGGTTCGCAGCGGCGACCGGCCTCCGCCCAAGCGAGATCTGTGGCCTTCGCGTCGGCAGGCTGAACCTGGTGAAGGGCACGGTCGAGGTCGCGGAGGCGCTGACGGTCATCAGTGGCCGCACCGAGGTCGGCCCGACCAAGAGCTACGCCCGGCGAACGGTGGGGCTGCCGCGCTCGATCTGCGAGGACTTTGGGGAGTTCTTGACGCTCCGAGCGCGGGAGCGGGGATGTCCCCCGGCGCCCGACGACTACGTGTTCACCGCTCCTCGCGGTGGCCCGCTTCGTCGGGACCTGCTCCTGAAGCGGATCCTCCGGCCTGCCGCCACAGCCGCCGGCCTGCCTGCCGGGCTCCGGGTGCACGACCTCAGGCACACCAGCGTCTCCCTGCTGATCGAGCTCGGCGCGCACCCCAAGGTCATCCAGGAGCGCCTGGGCCACTCATCCATCACCGTCACGATGGACGTCTACGGTCACCTGTTCCCCTCCCTTGCCGAGGCGCTCACCGAACGACTCGACGACGTCTTCCGGGAGGCGCGGGCTTCACACGTGGAGGCGACCCCGGCCTCCGTGGTGGCGTTGCGCTGAACCCTTTCCATCCACACTCTCGATGATATGATCGAGGATGTGAGTGAATCCGCTCCTGCGCTCGTGCCGATCTTCCGCTCCGCCCAGCAGCTACGGCTGCTCGGCGTGCTCTTCGCACCGGAGACCGAGGCCATGAGCGTCGGGGACCTCGCTGAACGCGCTGACGTCGCGCAGGCGACAGCGAGCCGTGAGCTCGCGCGCCTTGCTGAACACGGGATCGTGCTCGACGAGATGGTGGGCCGAACCCGCCTCGTGCATGCCAACCGCAGCCTGCCCTGGGCGGTAGATCTCCAAGCGCTGCTGGCCAAGACGGTGGGTGTACCCGCGCTGCTCGGTGAGGTGCTGGCGGCTGTCGACGGGATCGACGAGGTGTGGATCTTCGGTTCATGGGCCGAGCGGTACATCGGGCACGCTGGCCCGCCCCCAGCCGATGTCGATGTCGCCGTCGTTGGCACCGCAACCCTCAACGCCGTTCGAGCTGCGTGCCGGTCGGTGGAGGCCCGCATCGGCCTCGAGGTGAACCCGGTCGTGCTCAGCCGCGACCAGTGGGAGAGCACCGATGAAGGGTTCACCCAGACGATCCGCGCTGGGGCGCTCGTGCCGGTGGCTGTCTCCATCGGGGCCGTCGCGTGACGGGGTCCGATCCGGCTACGTGGCTCGCCGAAGCCGTCGTCACCCGCGACCTCGATCGGATCCGCGGTGACATGGCCGCCGCGGGCACACGCATCAACGACGCGCGGGCGACCGTCAAGGCGGTTCGCAAGGTTCAAGCCGACGCCCCTTCGTTCGCCATCGCCGGCTGCCACGACGCGGCGAGGAAGTCGATCACCGCGCACATGGTCGCCACTGGCTACCGCCCGAAGAAGGGCGACGGGGCTCATCGGATCGTCATCGAGTACGCGCGCCACGTGCTCGGCCACGTCATCACCGACGACGACCTCGATGCCCTCGACGGACTTCGTCGTGACCGCGGCGACGCCGAGTACGGCGACTTCGCCCAACAGCGCTTCGACCAGGCGCACCTCGACCAGGCGGCCGACCTCGCCGAGCGGATCGTCAACGCGGTCGCCGCCGACTTGGCTGGCCCGGCGAGGCGCTGATCAGCTCCGACAGACCACAGACAGACCACAGACAGACCACAAAATGAGGGTATTCGACGACATTTGACGGCACAGGCCGACACGGGAAAATAGGCGCTGACCAGGGAAAACGTGCTCTGACCAGGCTGTGGATAACTACGCGGCGCTGCGTTCGGGACGCAGAGGTCGGAGGTTCAAATCCTCTCCACCCGACTCAAGGCCCAGGTAGATCGACACCACTGCGGTGCTCACCTGCCATCACTGCGGCGGCGCTCTTCGGTCTCGCTAGACGGTCTTGACTATGAGCACGTTGCAAGGCGCGTGGTGGAGGACCTTGCTCCCCACGCTGCCGAGGATGCGCCCGGGGCCCTGCATCCGGACGTTGCCCACGACGATGAGCGAGGCCTCGAGGCGCTCGGCCTCGGCGATGAGAGCGTCGGCAGGCTTCGCGTCGAGCACGGCCAAGGTGTACTCGGGTCGCTCATCGAGTCCGACCATGAAGTTGTGGATGCCCCGTTCGCCCCGCTCGACGTCGCCTATCACGAACTCCTCGCCGAAGGCGTTGAAGATCTCTACTCCTGGGTCGTCTAGGGCGGTTACGAGGTGCAGTGGGGCACCGAGCCTGATCGCCAGTGCCGCTGCCTCTCGCGCCGCTTGCTGTGCGGTCTCGGTCTCGATGAAGCCAACGACGATCTGCTGCACTCGGAGACGATCGCACACTTTCAGACGCCATCCGATCTGATGACGCAGGTGGCGTTCACGGCATCGCACACAACGGCAGCTGGCTCCGACTGGCTTCCCCGCACATGGACGGCTTGCTCGCTCGACGCTTACCTTTGGTCGGATGAAGATCCTCAACCGCGACGACGCCGTCGAGCTGGGGCGGCCCGCTGCCGTCGCCATCGGAGTGTTCGATGGCGTGCACCTGGGGCACCAGCACCTTCTCGGGGAGCTGCGCCGGATCGCGGATGAGGAGGGCCTCCTGACCGTAGCGGTCGTTCCCGATCGACATCCGTCGACCATCGTGCAGCCCGACGAGCTCCCTAGGCTCCTCACCGATCTGCCCCAGCGCTTCGACCTGCTCGAGGCGGAGGGTGTCGATGTCGTGTACGTGCTGCGGTTTGATGAGGAGCAGTCGCTGCAGCCGGCCGAGGCCTTCGTGCGTGAGGTGGTGGTCGGCCACATCGGGGCTCGCGTGCAGCTGGGTGGTGAAGACTTCCACTTCGGCCACCGCCGCAAGGGCGACACGGCCGCTATGGCGAGCATCGGCGCCAAGCTGGACTTGAAGGTGATCAGCATCCCGTTGCTGCATGACTCGGATCTGGGCGCGCCCATATCTGCTGGGGCGATCCGGAGAGCCTTGGCTGCGGGTGATGTCGCCACAGCCAATCGGCTCCTCGGGCGGCCGTACGAGGTGCGCGGCATCGTGGAGCATGGCGACGCCCGCGGCCGCACGATCGGGTTCCCGACGGCGAACGTCGCAGTGCCAGGCGCCATCGCTCTGCCTTCGGATGGTGTGTATGCGGGCTGGTACGTGGGGCGCGATGGAGAGGCCCACGCGTCGGCGATCAACATTGGACGCAGGCCCACGTTCTACGACGAGAACGGGCTCCTCTTGGTCGAGGCGCACCTCATCGACTTCGACGGCGACCTCTACGGCGAGCACGCCCGCGTGCAGGTGATCCAGCGCCTACGCGAGGAAGTCCGGTTCTCCGGCGTCGATGCGCTGGCCGAGCAGCTTCGGTCTGATGTGGAGCACGCCCGCTCCGTGCTCTCGTGACCCTGCGCTACCTGACGGGTGGCGAGTCTCACGGCCGCTCGATCGCTGTCATAGTCGAAGGTCTGCCTGCCGGGCTCGAGGTGACCGAGGACAGCATCGCCGATGAGCTGGCACGGCGCCGCCTGGGCTTCGGACGTGGTCCGCGTCAGCGCTTCGAGCGTGACGAGCTTTTGTTGCTCGGAGGCGTGAGGCACGGCACGACCCTCGGCTCGCCGTTGGTCATCGAGATCCCCAACCTCGAGTGGCCCAAGTGGGAGAAGGAGATGTCGGCCGGTCCCGGTCGCACCGAGCACCCTCTCACTGCGCCTCGCCCGGGTCACGCCGACCTGGCGGGCATGCAGAAGTACGGCTTCACGGATGCCCGTAACGTGCTGGAGCGGGCATCAGCGCGCGAGACAGCGGCACGGGTTGCTGCGGGTGCGGTGGCCAAGGCTCTGCTGAGGCACCTCGGCATCGAGGTGGTCTCCCACGTGATCCAGATGGGCGCAGCTCGCGCAGCCGGGGGGCTCCGGCCATCGACAGGGGATCTCGGCGTTGTCGACGCTTCGCCGCTGCGCTGCTTCGATACCGCGGCCGAGCCCGGCATGATCGAAGAGGTCAAGGCTGCTGGACGAGATGGCGATTCTCTCGGCGGCGTCGTCGAGGTGCTCGCCTACGGGGTCCCGCCCGGGATCGGCAGCCACGTCCACTGGGATCGCCGCCTCGACACGCTCGTGGCTGCCGCGCTGATGAGCATCCAAGCGGTGAAGGCCGTCGAGATCGGAGAGGGGTTCGAGGTGGCGGGCCTCCGTGGATCCGCTGGCCACGACCCGATCAGCTGGGATGCGGACGCTGGCGAGTACCGCCGTGGATCCGCGCTCGCTGGCGGGATCGAGGGCGGCATGTCGACGGGCGAGGTCATCATCGCTCGGGCGGCGATGAAGCCCCTCGCCACGCTCAACCGGCCGGTCATGAAGACGGTCGACATCGAGACGAAGGAAGAGACGGTGTCGTTCAAGGAGCGCACCGACATCACCTCCGTGCCGGCGATGGGTGTGGTCGCCGAGACCATGCTGGCCCTCGTCCTTGCCGACGAGGCGCTCCGCAAGTTCGGCGGCGACACGGTAGACGAGCTCGTGCGCAACCACCGCGGCTACCTGGAGAGCTTGCGCGAGGGCTGAGAGACGGCTCCCGCACGTCAGGTGAGGAGCATCACGAGGCCCACGAAGACGCCTGTCACCACGATCGTCCAGCGCAGCACCTCGGGCGCTATGACCTTCACCAGACGAGTGCCAGCGAAGCCGCCGGCGAAGGAAGCCGGAGCCATGACGGCGAACGCCCCCCACGCCACCGGAGCGAACGCGACGAAGCTCACGACACCGACGCTCGCGACGACGATCGACAGGACGTTCTTCAAGCCGATGACCGTGTGCAGGTGGTCGGCCAGGAACAAGCCGAGCACGCCCAGGAGGACGACGCCCAGCCCTCCGCCGAAGTACGAACCGTAGGTGCCTGCGACGAACAACGAAGCGTGGAGTCCCACCGAGCGGTGCTCCGCTCGACCGGGAGCGGCTGGACGCCTCCGGAGCCACGCCGACAGCCGCGACTGCGCGGCGAGGATGGCGCTGGCGAAGAGGACGCACCACGGCACCGCGGCGTCGAACACGTCGCTCGGCAGAGCTAGCAGCAGCACCGCGCCCAACACCCCACCCGCCGCGGTGGTGGCACCTAGCTCGACCAGGCGTCCGCGCTGGCCCTCGAGCTCAGTGCGGAAGCCCATCGCGCTGCTCGCGTAGCCCGGCCACATGGCGATGTTGTTGGTCACGTTGGCGGTCACCGAGGGGAAGCCGACCGCGAGGAGCATTGGGAAGGAGATGAGCGAGCCACCCCCGGCGATGGCGTTCACCACCCCCGCCAGGAACCCGGCCACCACGACGAGCGCGACCTCGATCGGCGACATCAGGCGGCGGCCGCGGCGATGGCCGGCACGGCGCGCATCGCCAAGGCGACGATGGTGAGCAGCGGGTTGAGGCCAGCGCTCGTCACGAAGAGTCCTGCGCCCGCCACGAAGATGTTGTCGGTTCCGTGCACGAGCCCGGTGTCATCCGCCACGGAGGTGGCCGGGTCAGACCCCATCCGGGTCGTGCCGTGGGCGTGGCCGGCGAACATGCCTCCTGGAAGCCGCGAGGGCGACGACGCAGCCGTCTGGACAGCACCCGAGGTGCTGAGCAGGTGCTGCGCAGCATTGAGCAGGTACTCCTGCTGAGAGATGTCCTCCCGGGCGGGCCGATAGACGTAGCGCACAGCGGGCAGGCCCAGGTGGTCCCGCACCTCCGGATCGAGCTCGACGCGGTTGTCGGCTTGGGCGATGTCCTCGCCGAGTACGTACACGGCCTGGTGGCGCGAGTAGGCCCGCTCGGCGAAGCGCAGCAACCCCTCGCCGTAGCGAGGCACACCCGCAGGCAGCGGCACCGTGTCGTCTAGCGCCCGAGCGAAGGCGAGCGGTCCACCGGTGAACGCCGCTGGCATCCCACCGTGGAGCACACCGCCTCGGGAGAAAGCCGCCCCTGCGGCAGCGGGTCGGCCCTCGTTCAGGTCGTCGATGCCCACCTGCTGGGCCGGGCCGCGGTCGATGTTGAGCACGTCGTCGTACACACCCCATGCCATGGCGCCGGTGTGGAACGTCAGGTACCGGCCCAGCTGATCGCTGTCGTTCCCCACCCCGCTCAGCAGCATTAGCCGCGTGACGTAGGGCGCGTTGAGCGCCAGGACCACGACCCTGGCGGGCTGCTCGGCGACCTGTCCATCGGCCATGACGTAGCGCACCGCCGTCGCCCGGCCGGTGCGGTCGGTGACCACCTCGGTGGCGGTCGCACCGGCCCGCACGTCGACCCCGCGCTTCGGCAGCAGCCGCCGAGACGAGCCCTTGGCTCCGACGTGACAGGCGTAGAAGGTGCACAGCCCACAACGCTGGCAGCTGGCGGCTATCGCGCCGGGCGGGTGGTAGGGGTGCCAGCCGAGCTCCCGCGCCGCGTCGGCGAGGCGCTCGGCGCCGGCCACACGCGGAACCGGGGCATGCGGGTAGGGCCAGCGATGCGGACCCGCGAACGGGTTCTCACCGGCGATGCCACCGACGTCGAGCGCGAGCTCCGCCCGCTCGTACCAGGGTTCGAGATCGTCGTACCCGATCGGCCACGCCTCGAGGTCGGATGGGTGGAACCGGTACGCGAAGCCGCTCCACGCGTGCGGCCCACCGACGCCGCGGTTGCGGGCGAGCCAGTTCCCCACGGCGGGCGGGCCATCGTCGAGCACCAGCACCTCTGGCTGTTTCCACAGCAGTCGCTGGTCGACGACGTGTGCCACCTCGTCGGCGCCATCGCTCCTCGCTGGGTCCACTGCGGCGCCTGCCTCGAGGCCGACGACCGATCGTCCCTCGGCCACGAGCCCGGCAGCGATCGTGCCTCCGGCGGCGCCGAGGCCGACCACGCACACGTCGACGACTGGGTGGATGATCACCAGGCAGGGGGTCTGCGCTGCAGTGGAGCAGCCAGCCGGGCTCGACCTACGTCGTCGCGGCCCCCGCCGTGGGCGGGATCGCACAGGTATCCCTCCCACGCCCAGTGGCGAAGACGGGAGAACCACTGGTCATCGGCCGTGCATAGCAGTCGCAGGTGATCTTCTTCGCGACCCGCCGCGTCGGCGAGCAGGGATCGAAGCGGCCCGACCTGCTCCGCTTCGGCAGCCGTCAGCCGGCCGAGCACATAGTCAAGGGACCCTGCCTCGCGAGCGCCGGGCCCGCTCTGCGATGGGAGCAGGAGCTCCAGCAGCTCGGCGAGGGTGGCGACCTCGCGCGAAGTCAGCGGAGCGCTCGGCACCCGTAGAGCAAACCGCAACCTGTGCAGTCGAGTCTTGTGCCCCAGGACACGACGTCCATCGGGTTCTTCGTGCTCTACGCCCTTGTAGCCGGCCCGTCGTGCCGCAAGGGTCTGGGGAGACCGCTGACCCGAACCCGGAGGACCCATGCCGCACACCTTGATCTTCGTCGACCTGCCCTCGCCCGATCCGGAGGCGTCTGGCCGCTTCTACGAGGCGGTCTTCGGCTGGACTGTCGAAGGCCGGCCCGCCGGGACGTTCCACCGCATCGTGCCCGGGGGCGAGTTTCCCGGCCCCGATGGCAAAGACTCGGGTGTCGGAAACCTCCACCTCGGCATCTACAGCACCGCCAACCCGGTGCCCGACCCCAACGTGCCCTCGACGCATGCGGGTGAACGGCCGAGTGGGCCGATGCCGCGCGTCTACATCCTCGTCGACAAGGACGAGGAGCAGGAGGCCATCGTGGGCCGTGCCAAGGAGAACGGCGCGACGGTCGACTGGGAGCTCGCGTGGTTCGGCGAGTTCAACGGATGGTGCTCCAGCTTCACGGATCCGTGGGGCGTGCAGATCCTGCTCTGGACGACGGGCGCCAACCGGCCCGGCCCTGACGCCGCCGCCTAGGCGGTACAGGATCGCGAGATGGCTGCAGCGCTGACCGGAGAGACCGTCGAGCTCCTCCAAGGGCTCATCCGCAACGCCTGCGTCAACGATGGCGATCCGACCTCGGGACAGGAGGTCCGCAACGCCGACCTGCTGTCCTCCTACCTGGGTTCGGCGGGGCTCGACGTCGAGCGCTTCGACGCCGCGCCCGGCCGAACCTCGCTCGTCGCCCGGATCGAGGGATCCGACCCCGAGGCGGCCAGCCTCTGCCTCATGGGCCACACCGATGTCGTGCCGGTGAGCCACGAGGGCTGGGAGCGCGACCCCTTCGGAGGCGAGCTGGTCGACGGCGAGGTGTGGGGGCGCGGGGCGATCGACATGCTCAACCTGACCGCCTCGATGGCTGTGGCCTTCCGCCACCTCGCCGAGCGGGGGTTCCGACCGAGGGGTGACCTGATCTTCTTCGCCGTCGCCGACGAGGAGGCGGGCAGTCAGCTCGGTGCCCAGTGGATGGCCGACCACCACTGGGACGTCATCGCCGCGGACTACGTCTTGACCGAGGGCGGAGGGCTCCACGGCGGCCCGGCCACCGCGCCGGTGGTCACCTTCAACGTGGCCGAGAAGGGCGTCTCGTGGCGACGGCTCACCGTGCGGGGAGAACCGGGCCACGGCTCCATGCCCTTCCGCACAGACAACGCCCTCGCCACGGCCGCGACGGTGATCTCGCGGCTCCAGGAGTACGACCCCGGAGCACGTGTCCACGAGCTCTGGGGCCACCACGTAGCAGCCCTCGACCTGGCCGACGAGGACCTGCGGCGTCGCCTCCTGGATCCGGCGGCGATGGACCAGGAGCTGAGCGCCATGCCCGACCTCGGCATCGCGCGCCACCTTCACGCCTGCTCTCACACAACCTTCTCGTGCAACGTGATCGAGGGTGGTGTGAAGACGAACGTCATCCCCGACGAGGTGCGACTCGACGTCGACATCCGCACGCTGCCAGGTGAGGGCCCGGCGGAGGTCGAGGCCCACCTTCGCGCCGCGCTCGGAGCGCTCGCCGATCGGGTCGAGGTGGAGACGATCCTCGACTCGCGTCCCACGATGAGCCGCTTGGACACCCCTCTGTGGGAGTCCCTCCAGCGAGCCGTGGGCCGACGGTTCCCCGAGGCCACGCTCGCTCCCAACCTCCACATGGGCTTCACCGACTCGCGGGTGTACCGCGAGCTCGGCACCGTGGCCTACGGGGCGGGACTGTTCAGCCCAGATGTGGACAGCGGGGAGTTCGCCAGGCGCTTCCACGGCCACAACGAGCGCATCGACGTCGAGTCCCTGCGGCTCACCACCGAGCTGTGGCTCGCGGTGGCGCAGGACCTCCTGGCTCGCTGATCGGACAGGGCCGTGCTCGCGTGGTGACGGTCGTCGAGGCGGGTCTGCTGGTCGCGGCTGGCGCGACTCTTGGGGAGGGACCGGCCTGGGACACCAGCATGGGTGCTCTCGTGTGGGTGGACATCGCGCAGGGCATCGTCCACCTGACCTCGGCCGATGGCCTCGCTCTCGCCCGCTTCGAGGCGGGGATCGCCGTCGGGGCGGCACTGCCGACAGCCGGTGGAGGGTGGCTGCTGGCCGCAGCGGACGGCTTGAGCGCTCTGAGCGTCGAGGGCAACCTCGCGCCGGTCCTCCCGTTCCTGGAGCAGGACTCGACCCTGCGCTGCAACGACGCCAAGTGCGATCCGGAGGGGCGGGCCTTCGTCGGCACCATGGCCCTCGACGGCACCCCCGGTCGAGGGTCCCTGGTGCGGGTCGACGCTGGCCCTGTAGCGGCGACAGTCCGTACCGGGTTGACGATCGGCAACGGCCTCGGGTGGAGTCCGGACGGGCGCACGATGTACCACGTCGACACACCCCAGCCGATCGTCCAGCGCTTCGCCTACGACCCGATCAGCGGCGATCTCGGAGCGGAGCTGCAACCGATCGACGTTGCCGTCCGTCCCGGCGGCGAGGCCGGCCCGGACGGGCTGTGCACCGACGACACGGGATGCGTCTGGGTGGCGATCTGGGGGCAGGGCGAGGTGCACCGCTACACCCCGCGGGGAGAGCTCGACCTCGTCGTCGAGGTTCCCGCCCGACGGGTCACGAGCTGTGCGTTCGGAGGCGCGGACGGTGGTCGTCTGTTCGTGACGACCGCCGCCGGAGCCACCGGAGCCGATCTGGGCGGCGGCCTCTTCGCCGTAGACGGGCTGGCGTCCGGCCCTCCCGCCATGACGTGGCGTGATCCCGGTCCCTGACCACCATCTTGGTCCGGCGTAGCGCGTCGACCCGGTACCCTCGCTCGCCTTGGCCCCCACGACCGCCTCCCGGCTGCACGACGAGCTGACCGACCTGGCCCTCTCAGGGCGAGGTTGGCTGGCGATCCTCGGGCGCCTGGCGGAGGTGTCGGGCCGTGACGTCCGCTTGATCGGAGTGCACGGCAGCACGTTCGCGTCCGCGCCCGAGGACGGGGCGCCCGGCGTCGAGCCCTCCGTCGTGGCCGGTCTCGTCGAGGAGGCCGAGGAACCGGAGACGATCACATGTAGCGACGGATGGGAGGGCGCGGCCATCGCGCTGCGAGCCGGTCACCGGCGCGTCGGTCTCCTCGCGCTGGCCGCTCCTGTCACCGATGAGCTCGCAGCGATGCTCCTCGCCGCTCGAGTGCCCGTGTGCATAGAGGCGGTGCGCCGTGACGCCGAGGCGGCCACGCGGGCGGAGAGCGCCAGCCGTCTCATCGACGAGGTGCGCTTCGGACTCCTGCGGGACCCAGCGGAGATCGCCCGTATGGCCGAGCGCTTCGGTGTCGGCCTCGATCGGCCTCATGTCGCCGCCGTGTTCTCCTACGACGGCAGCAACCAGCGCACGTGGCACACGGCGCTCACCTGGGTGGAGATGCCTGTGCGCCAGGAGGGCACCAAGGGCTGGACGATCCTCCCTGCCGACGAGCGCGAGCTGACCCGCATCCGCACGCGCCTGCACGGAATGGTCGGAGGCGACGCTCGCGTCTTGGCGGCCTGTGGCTCGGTGGTCGACGACGTGCACGAGACGGCCCGGTCCTTCTTCGAGGCGGAGGCCACGCTGGCGGTGCTGCGGCGTCGGTCTCGGGACCTGCAGCTGCGGTTCGCGTCGCTCGGTGTGTCGGGCCTTCTGCTGTCGGTGCCCCGCGAGCGGCTCCGCGAGTTCGTCCAGGAGCAGCTGGGCGCCATCCTCGGTCGCGACGACCTGCTCGACACGCTGACCGCGTGGCTCGACACGAACGGCAGCCGCGTCGCGGTGGCCAACCGCCTGGACATCCATCGCAACTCCGTCGGCTACCGCATGGGCAAGATCCGCGAGCTACTCGGCTCCGATCCGGTCGACGCCAGCGCGTCGCTCCAGGTGCAGGCCGCGCTCGCCGCCCGCGAGGTGCTCGCCGTGCTCGACGACCTGCACGGCGAGGAGCGCGGCGAGCCAGTGAACCCCCGCACCCCCTGAGGCGCGGGACCCGCCGCCATCAGGCGCGGGTCTGGATGTTCACCGCCTTGAGCGAGGTGTAGGCCTCGATGCCGGTGCGGGAGGCACCGCTCATGCGGCGCGGCTCGCCCCTGCCGCCGTTCATGTCGGGTGCGAAGTGGCAGTTCACGTTCACCTCGCCGCAATCGAGCCGGTCGGCCACCTGGAAAGCGCGCTCGATGTCGCGCGTGAAGATCGTGGCGTTGAGCCCGTAGCGGGTGCCGTTGGCGACGCGCACCGCTTCGTCTTCGTCGCTGAAGGGGAGCGCGGCCAGCACCGGACCGAACACCTCCGTCTGCTCGAGCTCGGAGCCCTGCCGCACATGCCCCAGCACCGTGGGCGCCACGAACGTGGACCGGGCGCCGTCGGGCACCGAGCCGCCGCCTACGAGCTCGGCGCTGCCGTCGCTGATCGAGCGCGAGACGAAGCCGCGGACCCGCTCCGCGTGGGCATCGGTGATGAGCGGTCCGATGAACGTATCCGGGTCGAGCGCGTCGCCGATGGGCAGGAACGACGCCTGCTCGGCCACGCGCGCCACCACCTCGTCGTAGACCGACTCGTGCACGAGGAGGCGGCTGCCGGCCACGCACACCTCGCCCATGTTCACGAAGGCGGCCATCATCGCCCAGCCCGCCGCCTGCTCGAGGTCGGCGTCGGCGAACACGACCACCGGGGACTTGCCGCCCAGCTCGAGGTGCACCGGGGTGATGTTGCGAGCGGCGGCGGCCATGACGCGCGCCCCGGTCTCCACGCCGCCGGTGAGGCTCACCAGATCCACGCGCGGGTCGGACACGAGCTGCTCGCCGACCGTCTCGCCCGGTCCGAGGATCACGTTGAGGGTGCCCGGCGGCAGGCCGCAGTCGGCGAGGATGCGCGCCAGCTCGATGATGCTCACCACCGCCTCCTCCGGCGGCTTGACGACGATCGAGCAGCCCGCCGCCAGCGCGGCCGCGATCCGCTGGCTGCCGGTCATCAGAGGACCGTTCCACGGGAGCAGCTCGACCACGACGCCGGCGGGCTCTGGGAGGCGCATCGTGAGGACGTCGGGACCGCCGCCGGGGAGCAGGTCGGGCGGGAAGGCGGCTCGGCGCACGTCGCCGTGCAGGTCGCGCCCCACACCGCCGGAGAAGGCGAA
>DATCYI010000303.1:0-15460 GCA_036570385.1 Acidimicrobiales bacterium
CGACAAGCAGGTGCTCGAGGACAAGCCCATCTGGGAGCACAAGGCCCACCTGGTACGGCCCGCGCTGGCCGACAACGACGGCCCGTTCATGAAGTTCCGGAAGTGGGCCGCCCAGTTCTACGCCGAGCCGATCAGCGACGATCGCACGGTGTTCCCGCCCCCCTGGTGGCCAGACCGCGCCGACGAGGCCCCCGCCAAGGCCACTGCCAGCGTCAAACATGGTTGAACCACAAGATCTGTGGGCGCGTGAGCACGGATTGCGTGCTCTGGCGACCACAGATCCCGGGGTCTCGGGCGCTTTGGCTCTAGGGCTCGAAGATGCCGCGGTCGCCGCTCGTGGCGCCGCCGTCGACCGACCACTCGGCGCCGGTGACGTAGCTGGCCTCGTCGGAGGCCAGGAACGTCACCACGTTCGCGACCTCTGCGGCCTCGCCCATCCGGCCGAGGGGCAGCTTCTTCGACCACGGCGAGTCCCCGGCTCCCACGCCGAAGTCGGTCATGGGCGTGTGGATTCCGCCGGGGTGCACGGAGCTGACCCGGATGCCGAGCGGGCCGAGGTCGATGGCCGCCGTCTTCGAGAGCCCGCGCAGGCCCCACTTGCTGGCGACGTACGCGCCGCCGGACGGGAGCCCGACGATCCCGGCGTTGGAGGAGATGTTGATGATCGACCCGCCGCCGGCTCGTTCCATCGACGGGGTGACCACCTTCATCCCGATGAGCGGGCCGATGAGGTTGATGTCGAGCACCTGGCGGAAGCGGGCCACGTCGGCCCGCGGGATCGGCGTGAGATCGAGGATCCCGGCGTTGTTCACCAGGATGGAGACCGGCCCGAACCGCTCCTCGCAGTCGGCCACGGCGGCCACCCAGTCGTCCTCGGATGTGACGTCGAGGTGCCGGTAGGCGGCAGCGGCGCCCAGCGAGGCCGCGACCGCCTCGCCCTCCTCGTCGAGCACGTCGGTGATCAGCACCGACGCCCCCTCGGCCACGAACCGGCGGGCCTCGGCCTCGCCCTGCCCGCGCGCCGCCCCGGTGATGATCGCCACCTTCCCCTCCAACCGACCCGTCACGTTGTGACCTCCCGTTCATCGACGTAGTTCATGAGTGCGCCAGAGCGCTGGCCGCTCCTTGCAGCTCGGTGACGAAGCTCCGCTTCGGCGCCGATCACTTGTCCGATCCGACGACCCACATGGCGAAGAACTGCGAGCCGCCGCCGTAGGCGTGGCCCACAGCGGTGCGGGCGCCGTCGACCTGGTGCTCGCCGGCGAGGCCCCGCACCTGCAAGGCAGCCTCGGCGAAGCGCAGCATCCCCGACGCCCCGATCGGGTTGGACGACAGCACACCGCCCGACATGTTGACCGGAAGGTCGCCGTCGATCTGGGTGACGCCGTCCTCCACCATCTTCCAGCCCTCCCCCGGACCGGCGAAGCCGAGGTTCTCGAGCCACATGGGCTCGAACCAGGAGAACGGCACGTACATCTCCACGCAGTCGACCTGTCGGCGCGGATCGGAGATCCCGGCCTGTGCGAACACGTCGGCCGCGCAGTCGGAGCCGCCTCGCGGCAGCACGGTGTCGCGGTCCGCCGACATCGTCGGCTCCGAGCGCATCGCCGTCCCCCTCACCCACGCCGGTGGCTTCTCAGCCCGGTCGGCGACCGCTTCGCTGGCCAGCACCATCGCGCAGGCCCCGTCGGAGCTGGGGCACGTCTCGGCGTAGCGGATCGGGTCCCAGAGCATCATCGAGTCCTTGATGGAGTCGAAGCTGATGTCGTGCTCGTGGAGGTGGGCGTACGGGTTCTTCAGGGCGTTCTGCCGGTCCTTGAGCGCCACCAGGATGCCTATGTGTTCGGGTGCGCCGGAGCGCTCCATGTACGACCGCACGTGCGGCGCGAAGTACCCACCCGCGCCGGCGTGCAGCGGCGGCTGGAACGGGATCGGCAGTGAGAGCGCCCACATGGCCTCGCTCTCGGACTGCTTCTCGAAGGCGACGGTGAGGACCCGCTCGTGGATGCCGGCCTCGACCAGCTGGGTGGCGACGATCGTGGTCGACCCGCCGACCGACCCGGCGGTGTGGACCCGGAAGAGGGGCTTGCCCGTCGCGCCGAGGGCGTCGGCCAGGTAGAGCTCGGGCATCATCACGCCCTCGAAGAAGTCGGGGGCCTTGCCGACCACGACGGCGTCGATGTCGGCCCAGGTCATGCCCGCGTCCTCGAGCGCCCGGCTGGCCGCCTCCCGCACGAGACCGGCCATCGAGACATCGCCCCGCGTCGCCTGGTGCTTCGTCTGCCCGACCCCGACGACTGCAACTCGTTCCTTGGTCATGCCGCATCCCCTTCCATGACGCACACGAGGTTCTGCTGCAGGCACGGCCCCGATGTGGCGTGGGCTATGCCCCGGCCGGCTTCGCCGTCCATGATCCTCTGCGCCACCTCGGCGATGCGGGTGAGGCCCGCGACCATCACCGGGTTGGCGGCCAGCGCCCCACCTGATGGGTTCACGTTGTCGTGGTCGCCGATGTCGAGCGCCTCTCGCAGGATCAGCTCCTGCGGGGAGAACGGGGCGTGCAGCTCGACGACGTCGGGCCGAGCCCCACCCGCGCCGGCCTTCTCGCCGGCGAGACGGGTGGACACCGACCTCGTGAGGTCGCGCACGCCGAGGGCCATCGGCTCGATCCGGTGGTCGATGCCACGGATCCATGCCGGACGGTCGCGCAGCTCGCGCGCCCGGTCGCCCGACGCGAGGATCACAGCGCAGGCGCCGTCGGTGATCGGCGGGCAGTCGTGGATCCGCAGCGGGTCGACCATCGGATCGTCGGCCAGGAGCGTCTCGGCCGCACGGTCCCAGGCCAGCTGCGCGTTCGGGTTCGACATCGCGCTGCGCCGGCTGCGGGCGGCCACCTCCGCGAAGTCGCGCTCTGTGGCGATGCCGGCGTCGATCAGCGACCGGGCCTGCAGGGCCGCCAGCGAGATGGCGTCGGGCCACAGCGGAGCGACGTGGTACGGGTCGAGCTGGCGGGACAGCACGTCGTGGATCGGCCCTGGGGCCGACTTGCCGTAGGAGTAGACGAGGGCGGTGTCGAGCTCGCCGAGCTGGAGCTTCACCCAGGCCTCGTAGAGCGCCCACGCGCCGTCCATCTCCACGTGGCTCTCCTGGATCGGTGGCCACGGGCCGACGCCGTCGAGGGTGGACACGAAGCTGAAGGCCTGACCGGAGAGGTAGTCGGTGGAGCCCGAGCAGGTGAAGCCGATGTCCTGCTGGTGCAGGCCGGCTCGGGCGCGGACCTCGGAGAGGACCGGCATCAGCATCTCGACCTCGTTGAGGGCGGTCTCCCTGCGGACGTTGGGCATCTGGGCCACTGCGATGACGGCGACGTCGATCACCAGGTGACCCCCTTCCCGGGCTGCTTCACGACTCGGTCGGGCTCGCCGTTGGGGCGGAAGTAGCGGATGCTCTCGAGGGTCGGGCCGAGCTCGGATGGCTCGACCCACACGGCCTCGACCCGCATCCCTATGCGGACGTCATCGACCGGGCACTCCTGGATGAGGTGCATGATCGGCAGGTCGGAGCCGTCGAGCAGGATGAGCCCGGACGTGTACGGGATCTCCATGCCCTGGCCGTAGAACGCGACGTTGACGATGCAGAAGCTGGTGAGCGTGCCCGTGTGGGGCAGCTCGACCTGCTCGGAGGTGGGCACGCCGAGCTGCGGGTCGGCACCCCGCGAGGGCACGTAGACCTTCCCGCCCTCGGCTCGCTCGCCGATGATCTTCCCCTCGGCCACCCCCCGCAGGAAGCGCGTGGTGGCCGCGCCTGCGGTGTAGGTGTACTCGAGGCGGGCCGGCGTGCGCACCGAGCGCACCGGCTCCACGCCCTGCAGCGACGGGGGCAGCTGGATGTCGGTCACGTCTCGGCCTCCCAGCACTCGAGATCCGCTATGGAGCCCTCTCGCTCGGCCGCCCAGCGGGGGCGCACCCGCATGCCGGTGGACATGGCCTCGGCGCTCCCGGCGTCGACCACCTGCAGGAATCCGACGTCGGCTCCGTCGGGGCGCACCAGCGCCCAGGCGAAGGGTCGATCGAGCGGGTGGCTCGGCATCGGCTGGCGGACCCAGCACCAGGTGTCGACCACTCCCCCGGGGCCGACCTCCACGAGCTCGTGCAGGTCCTCCGCCGTGTACGGGTCGTACTCGGTCGGCGGCACCAGCACCTTGCCATCGGAGCCCTTGATCCCGAGGAGCACGCCTTCGCGCAACCCCGTCAGGAAGGCACCGACCACCGGGCCGGTGGTACGTGAGAACGGATACTCGATGACGAGCGGTGCGCTGAGCACCCCTGCGGCGTTGAGCTCGGCCAACTTGATCCCCCGATCGCGCCCGCCCTCGGTGAGCGGACTGTACCGTCTGGAGCGCAGACTAGAACACGTTCTAGTGTGTGCGTCCGTCAGGTCCGCAAGTTCGGGGGGAACGAGACGACATGTCCGGGTTCTACAAGTACGCGCAGGCCGATCCGTCAGAGGTGGCAGTGGTCGACCCTGATGGCACGGAGCACCGTGCCGGCGATGTGCTCGCGCGGGCCAACCGGTACGTGCACGCGCTCCGCGCCATCGGCCTGCAGCCGGGCGACGCGGTGGCGGTGGTGCTGCCCAACGGCGTGAAGCCGATCGAGGTGTACCTCGCCGCCCTGCAGGCGGGCTGGTACTACGTCCCGATCAACTACCGGCTCTCCGCCGCCGAGATCGCCTACGTGATCGCCGACTCCGGCGCCAAGGCCCTCGTGTCCGACGAGCGGTTCGCCTCCACGGTGGCCCAGGCCGCCGACACCGCGGGCCTGCCGACAGAGGCCCGCCTGGCCCATGGCGAGGTCGCCGGCTTCCGTGACGTGGAGGCGGCGCTGGCCGAGCACTCAGACGCGCTGCCCGACGCCCGCACGGCCGGCGCGGCGATGCACTACACGTCGGGCACCACCGGCAAGCCGAAGGGCGTGAAGCGGCCGCTCAACGACGCCGACCCCGACATCATGGCGGAGCTGTTCACCGGCTTCTTCGCTCTCTTCGGAATCCCCCACCGCGACGGCAACGTGCACCTCTGCACCTCGCCGAACTACCACACGGCGGTCACTACCTTCGCCGGCAACGCGCTCAACTCGGGGCACCAGGTGGTGTTCATGGACAAGTGGGACCCGCAGGAGGCCCTCGACAAGATCGAGCGCTACCAGGTCACCCACACGCACATGGTGCCGACGCAGCTCCACCGGATGCTGCAGCTGCCTGACGACGTGAAGAGCCGCTTCGACGTGTCCTCCATGCGCTGGGCGATCCACGCGGCGGCCCCGTGCCCGATCGACGTCAAGCGCAAGATGCTCGACTGGTGGGGCCCGGTGATCTGGGAGTACTACGCGGCCACCGAGGGGGGCGGCACCACGGCCTCGCCCGAGGACTGGCTGAAGTACCCGGGCACCGTGGGCACCGCCTGGGCCATCTCCGAGCTGAAGATCGCCGACGACGACGGCCGCCCGGTGCCCACCGGGGAGCCGGGCACCATCTGGATGAAGATGGGCGGGCAGGACTTCGAGTACAAGGACGACGCCGCCAAGACCGACGCCAACCATGACGCCGAGGGCTTCTTCACCGTCGGCGACGTCGGCTACCTCAACGAGGACGGCTTCCTGTTCCTCTGCGACCGCAAGAGCGACATGATCATCGCGGGCGGGGTGAACATCTACCCCGCCGAGATCGAGGGAGAGATCCTCGCCCACCCCGAGGTCGGCGACGTCGCGGTGTTCGGCATCCCCGACGACGACATGGGCGAGCAGATCAAGGCGGTGGTGGAGCCGGCGGCGGGAGTCGCGCCAGGCGACGAGCTGGCCGCGTCGATCATGGCCCACCTGGCCGACCGGCTGGCCAAGTTCAAGTGGCCCCGCTCCATCGACTTCGTGGAGGAGCTGCCGCGCGAGCCGACCGGGAAGCTCCTGAAGCGCCAGCTGCGCGACCCGTACTGGGAGGGGCGCGAGCGGGCCATCTGAGGGGCGGCATGGTCAGCCTCCGTAGCGGGTAGGCCCGCGCCCACCCACCACCGGAGGCGAACGAATGAGCGACCAGGCATCTCCCGCGGATCAGCGCCCCAACAAGCTGCCCGACGAGGACCAGGACGAGATCGCACCGCTCGACGAGGCCCCCGACGGGCAGACCCCCGCCGACACCACCGACTCGTCGAGCGACTCGCTGCCCCCGGGGAACTGACCCCCGCACTAGAACGTGTTCTAGTGTGAGGGCGTGGACGTCGACGACACGCCCGAGGAGGCGGCCTTCCGCGCCGAGGCCCGAGCCTGGCTCGATGCCAACGCCATCCCGAAGGGCCACCCCGACGACTTCTCGGCCGGCATCTGGACCTCCGAGTACAGCGAGGACACCTACATCAAGCGCTGCCGCGAGTGGCAGGGTCGGCTCACCGAGGGCGGCTGGGCGGGCATCACCTGGCCGCAGGCCTTCGGAGGTCGTGGCGGACGCCCCATCGAGCAGGTCATCTTCAACCAGGAGCAGGCCCGCTACGGCGTGTCCAACGGCGTGTTCGCCATCGCCATCGGGATGGTCGGTCCCACCCTCCTGGCCCACGGCACCGACGAGCAGCGGAGCCGCTTCCTGCCGGCGATGCTGCGCGGCGACGAGGTGTGGTGCCAGCTCTTCAGCGAGACCGAGGCCGGGTCCGACCTCGCCAACCTGACCACCCGCGCCGTGCTCGACGGCGACGACTGGGTGGTGACCGGACACAAGGTCTGGACGTCGTCGGCCTCGCGCGCCGAGTGGGGCATCCTCCTCGTGCGCACCGACCCCGACGCCCCCAAGCACCGCGGCATCACCTACCTGCTGGTCGACATGCGCACGCCCGGCATCGAGATCCGCCCCCTGCGCCAGATGACCGGCGACGCCCACTTCAGCGAGGTGTTCCTCGAGGAGGTGCGGGTCCCGGCGACGCAGGTGGTCGGTGAGGTCGGCGGCGGCTGGAAGGTGGCCCAGACCACGCTGACCAGCGAGCGCACAGCCATCGCGGGAGGCTCCGGCGGCGCCGACCCGCCGGGTCTGGTCGCCCTGGCGAAGCGCTTCGGGTGCGCCGAGGATCCGGTGGTCCGCCAGGCCCTCGTCGACACCCACATCCGTGGCGAGCTGCTCCGGTTCCTGCGCCTGCGCAGCCAGACCGCGCTGTCGCAGAGCCGCCGGCCAGGAGCAGAGACCTCCGTCATGAAGCTCGCCTACGCCCGCTTCATGCAGCAGATGACCACCACCGCCATGCACGTGCAGGGCCCCGTGGCCATGCTCGCCGGGGAGGAGCTGCCCGCGGGCGGCGTGTGGACCACGAAGTTCCTCCACTCCCCCTCGCTGCGGATCGCCGGAGGGTCCGACCAGATCCAGGCCAACATCATCGGCGAGCGCGTCCTCGGGCTGCCCTCGGAGCCGCGAGAAGATCGTGACGCCCCTTTCAGCCGGCGACGCACCACTGGTTAGTTTCTGGCGATGGTGACATCTGCGGACCAGCTGAGCGCCAGCCAGGCGGCGCGACGCCAGCGGGTGCTCGTGGCCGCGCTCCAGCTCGGCTCGGCCGGCGGCTACGACGCGGTCCAGATGCGAGACGTCGCCGCTTCGGCCGGTGTCGCCCTCGGCACCATCTACAGGTACTTCCCGTCCAAGGACTCCCTCCTGGCCGCCGCGATGGTGGAGTGGATGGAGGACCTCGAGCGGCGGCTGAACCGCCGCGGGCCCACCGGCAGCTCCGCGGCGGAGCGGGTGTACGACGTGCTGAGCCGCGCTGTGCACACCATGCAGCGCCAGCCGAAGCTGGCCGAGGCGGTGATCACCGCGCTCACCTCCGACGACGCAGCAGCGGGCAAGGCCTCGATCTCCACCACCGGCGTCATGACCAGGGTGATCATGCAGGCGCTGCCCGACGACCTCGACGCCGAGACCGAGGCGGCCATCGCCCGCGTCCTGGGCCACGTCTGGTTCTCGTGCCTGGTCGCCTGGAAGAACGGCGTCGGCGACCTCGCCTGGGTCGGCGCCGAGCTCGAGACCGCCACCCACCTCCTCTGCGACCACCTCGGCTGAGCGCTCGAGCCGGGCGGGCCGCCCGTCAGATGACCGGCTGAGCGTGCACGCGGGCCTGCCGTCCGCCGGCTCGCTTCGCGTCGTAGAGCGCCTCGTCCGCTGCGGCCAGCATCCCGTCCGCGGTGGCGTGGCTGCCGGCCAGAGCAACCCCCACCGACAGGCCCAGGCGAACGCTCTCGCCGGCCACGTGGAAGGGATCGGTGAAGGCCTCGCACAGCCGGTCGACCAGCACTCCGATCGAACGGCTGTCGACGACATCTCGGTAGAGCACGGTGAACTCGTCGCCGCCCATGCGAGCGAGGAGGTCGTCCTGGCGCAGGGCGCCACGCAGCCGCGCGGCCGTCTCCACGATCACCGCGTCGCCGGCGGAGTGGCCGAGGGTGTCGTTGACCGCCTTGAACCCGTCGAGGTCGCAGAAGGCCACGGCGAGGCAGCGGCCTGATGCGATGACGTCCGTCAGCTCGCTGATGAACGACGTGCGGTTGGGGATGCCGGTCAGCCCGTCGTGACCGGCGAGGTAGCGCAGACGGGCGTGCTCTGCGGTGCGGACGAGGGCCAGCTGGACGTAGCGCAGCATCCGCTCGAACGCCTGGCGATGACCAGACAGCGGTGGGCCGGGCGTGGTGCGCCAGACCGACACCACCGACGGCGCGAGCCCGTCGGACTGAGGCACTGGCACCGTCCAGAGGGTCCGCAGCCCGTGAGCGGCCGCGACCGACCGCAGGGGGCTCGGAAGGTCGCTCACATCGGTCACCGTCGGCTCGCCGGAGCGGGCCGACTCGATCCACGGGCCCGGACCGGTCGGGATGCAGCCCTCGGGGACGTCGCCGCCGACCGACGCGGCAAAGTCCGTGCCGTCGAAGCCGTGGTGGATGACCGCAGCGCGCGACTGCAAGAGGCTCCCGATCGACCGGGCCAGCGAAGTGAGGACGTGGTCGAGCGGCGCGTCGGCGAGCAGGGAGCGGAGGAACTCGTCGAGGTGGTGCTCGCCGTTCCACCCTCGGGTCCGGAACACGATGCACTCGAGGTCCGACTCGTCGAGCATCGGGATGGATCCCACCTCGACCCAGGTCCGCTCGCCGTCGCGCCGGTAGACCTCGAACACCATCGGGATGCCGGCGCCGGCGCGGTCGATGTCGTGGATCTCCCGCACGGCCTCGACAGCCGCGGGCACGTGGTCGGGCGGGATGAAGTCGAGCATGCTGCGCCCTACGACCTCGTCGGGCAGCCACTCCAACGACAGGTCGATGCTCCCGCCCGCGTAGCGGACCACGCCGTCGCCGTCGACGACCACGAACGGGTTGCCGGCCGCGTCGACGATGCGTCGGAACATGCCGTCCGGAAGCTCGCCTGCTCCCGGCCGGACCCTCGTGCCCTCCGTGCCCGCCATGCGGGCGCGAGGTTACGGCGCGCGGCGCCCAGACTCGCGCACCTGTACAGGAACGCGTCAGGTGTGCCTCGGTGCGGCGGGTTAGTGATCGGGGCACCGATCGGCGAGGCTGGCACCGTGGACGAGCGCAACGAGCCCCAGACGATCGACGTCGACAAGGAGCGGTCGGTGACGATCACCTACCTGGACGGCTTCGTCGCCGAGTTCGACCTGCCGACGCTGCGCCGAGGCTGTCCGTGCGCGACGTGCCGCGGGATGCGTGAGCAGGGCCAAGACGCCTGGCCCCGCCCTGGCAGCCCCACTCCCCTGCGCGTCTCCGCGGCCGAGCTGCACGGGGCCTGGGGCCTGAACGTCACCTGGAACGACGGCCACGCCACGGGGATCTATCCCTTCGACTCCCTGCGTCGGTGGGCCGAGGACGGCGAGCCCATCCGCCCCGACTCCGGCCTCGGCGGCTAGCCGAGGTCGAGAACCATGGTGGCTGCGCCATCAGCATCAGCCACCGGGACGAACCCGAGCTCGGCGTAGAGATCCATCGCCGGGTTGTCGACCTCGACGCTGAGGCTGAGCCGTCCGATCCCGCGCGAGCGAGCTTCATCCACGAGGCCCACCATCAGCTGTCGGCCGACTCCACGTCTCCGGAATCCGCTGACGACGCCGAGGGACACCTCTGGCACCTCCGAGGACACGAACCCGAAGCCAGGGTCGTCCGCAGTGAAGAACCGGCACCATGCCGCACCGACCAGTCGTCCATCGTCGTCACTCGCGACGACACCGAAGTCGCCGGCTCGCGGCCAGCCGAGCACGTAGTGCGCCAGCTTCGGCTCGGCGAGCACCTCCTCGACGGACCGCACGACCGAGCCAGGTCTCCAGTCGGCGGCGATCGCGAGCATCCGCTGCAGGAAAGGGCCCTCGGCCGAGGTGGCCGGTCGGATCGTGGCGTTCTCCACCTGCCCCACTCAGCTCCGTGCGGCTAGCTGAGGTCGAGCTGGGAGTGTCGGCGCCGAAGGAATCGCTCCGCGAGACGAGGAGCACCGAGAGCACAGTGGCAAGAGCGCCGATGACGAGGGCCGAGCTCCATAACCGAACCTCCGTGGCGCGGGAGCGTCTCTGCCAATCACCTAGGTGCTCCCGTCGGCGATGATGATGGCACCAGTCGTTGGAATCAGCGAAGAACCCCTGCTGAAGTCGAGCTGGGCGAGGGGAACCCCGCTGCCCGTCTCGGCAACGGCCATCCCAACCTGGACGCCGTCGGGTAGCGGAACGACGAAGTACTGCGATTCAGTGCCTTCGACCGGCAACGATCGGCGCTGCACTCCCGACGGTGGTCCGACAGGGGTCCTCGAGCCCTACGAATCGGACTGTGTACGCCGTGCAGCCGTTGACCGGTGCGACCTGGTTGATCGACGATTCACCAAAGGGAAACGACGGTGAGCCACACCAAGGGACCTGTTCATCGTGGCTGTCACACCCCCTGCGTAGGTTGAGGACATGGAGCTGGGGAGCTCGACGATGAGCCGGCAGGAGCGGGTCGGGCGTGAGTCTCAGGATCGCGTGTCGACGCTGGTCGGGCAGTCGAACGTGCTGGCTGCGCAGCTCGTCGATGTGGTGGTCGAGGTCCTCGATGCTGAGGCGTGGGGCGGTGGGCAGGGGCTGCGCTCGCCTGAGCACTGGTTGTCGTGGCGGGCCGGGTTCTCAGCGTCGCGGGCTCGGGGGATCGTGCAGATCGCTCGGCGGGTCGATGAGCTCCCGCTGTGCGTCGGGCTGTTCCGGGAGGGCCGGCTCACTGAGGATTCGATGGCTTTGATCGCGTCCAAGGCGCCGGGCGGGCGTGATGGTGAGCTGGCGGATCTCGCGCCGAAGCTGCTGAACAGCCAGCTGCGTCGGATCCTCGCCCACCTGCCGGAGAACAAGCCTGGTGAGAAGCCCGCTCCGCAGCGGCAGGACCGCTTCGGGTACCGGCCCGATGGGTGGTGGGAGTCCCACACGCTGCTGCCGCCCGATGAGGGTGCGATCGCTCAGAAGGCCCGCGAGTCGGCGCGCGACGAGCTGTTCAGCGAGCGCAAGGGCGACGACTCCGTCGAGGTCCGTGGCCCGATCGGCTGGGCCGACGCCCATGTGCGGATGTGCGAGCGGGCGCTCGACGCGCTCGACCCGGCATCGCGCCGCGGTGAGGCACGTGGGGAGCGGGCGCAGGTGATCGTGCACCTCGACGGGCGCTCCGATGGCGACGGTCATGCCCGGATCCACCTCGGCCCGCAGCTGCCCGACGCGCTGCGTCGCTACCTGTGCTGCGACGCCAAGGTTCGCGCCGTGATCCACGACCACAACAACGCGATTCTGGGGATCAGCCCGCTCGAGGCCACGGTCAGCACCCGGCTGCGCCGGGTGATCGAGCAGCGCGACGGCGGCTGCCGCTACCCGGGCTGCTCGCAGCAGCGCTGGGTCCAGGTGCACCACATCGTGCACCGCGAGGACGGCGGCCTCACGATCACCACGAACCTCGTCTGCCTGTGCCCGTTCCACCACCGGCTGCACCACCACGGCGCGTTCGACATCACCGGGGATCCCGAGCAGCCCGACGGTCTGCGCTTCACCGACCACCTCGGTCACGGCATCGGCCCACCCCACTACGGGCCCCTGGCCCCACCCATGTTCGGGACGACCCACGACTTCACCCCGCCCCTAGGCGAACGACTCCAAGCCCGCTGGTTCACCTGGAACTGACCCAGCGCGGGGTGTGACTACCGCTGGGTCCCTTCCGGGGTGACCTGACGGGTGCGGCTAGCCCAAGTCGAGCTGGAGGTTGGTGCGCTCGGCGGTGATCGGGATGATGACGTCGCTGCGCACGCGGGCGTGCTCGGGGTCCTCGTCGTAGGCCCGCCAGCCGGCCAGGTCGTCGAAGTCGGCGACCACCGCGTAGTCCCAGCGACCGGGCGCGGGCTGCACGTTCGGGCCGTGCGTGTACGAGCGGATCTCGGGCACCTGGCCCGGCATGGCGTCGAGCGCCGCCGACACCTCGGCGACCTGCTCGGCCGTCACCCCCTCTGCCCAGCGGAACACGGCGACGTGTCTGATCATGGGCCCGACGCTACTGGAGGCCCGCGTAGGCGCCGCCGTCGACCGGGACGTGGGCGCCGGTGACGAAGCGGGCCTGCTCGGAGCACAGGAAGGCGACGACCGACCCGAAGTCGCCGGCGTCGCCCAGGAACCCGACCGGCACGCCGGCCGCCGCACGCGCCGTGTCGCCGCCGTAGAGGGCCCTGATCCGGTCGGTGTCGTGGCTCCCCGGCTGCACCGAGCTCACGGTCACGCCGTCCGCTGCCACCTCACGGGCCAGCGTCTTCAGGAAGGCCGTCACCCCGGCGCGGGCGGTGTTCGACAGGATCAGGCCCGGCACGGGCTGGCGCACGGAGATCGATGTGATGGCCACCACCCGTCCCCAGCCCTGGGCTCGCATGGCCGGAACCGCGGCCTGGCACATCGCCACCGTGGACAGCAGGTTCAGCTCGAGCGCCGGCCCGTAGGCCTCCAAGGCCGTGTCGGCGAAGCCGCCGGGCGGCGGTCCGCCGGCGTTGGGCACGAGGATGTCGACGCCACCCAAGCGCGCCGATGCCTCTTCCACGAAGCCGCGTGCCCCGGCGGCGGTGCTCACGTCTGCCTCGATCGCGACCGCGTTCGGACCGAGCCGGGCCGCGGCATCGGCCAGCTTCGCGCCGTCGCGCCCGCAGATGGCGACGGTGACTCCCTCGGCGACGAGCGCTGCGGCCGCCCCGTAGCCGAGCCCCGCCGACGATGCGGCCACCGCCGCGCGCTTGCCTGAGATCCCTAGGTCCATGCCGCCATCCTGCCCCGAGCACGCTTCACGTGGGGCTCTCCTGAAACGTCGCGGTTTCTGACGTATCGTCAGAAACGTGGGGTACAACATCGCCGACCTGTTCGAGCACACGGTCGACTCGGTGGCCGACCGAGAGGTCCTGGTGGTGGGTGAGCAGCGGCGCACCTACGGCCAGCTGGAGGAGCGGGCCAACCGGATGGCCCACCACCTGGCCGATGCCGGCATCGGGCCGGGCGACCACATCGGCATCTACGGCCTCAACAGCGCCGAGTGGCTGGAGGCCGCGCTGGCGGCCTACAAGATCCGAGCCGTCCCGGTGAACGTCAACTACCGCTACGTGGCCGACGAGCTCCGCTACCTCTTCGACAACGCCGATCTGAAGGCGGTGGTCCACGACCGTGGGCTCGCTCCGCGGGTGCTGGCCGTGCGCGACTCGCTGCCCCTCCTCCGCCACCTGGTGCACATCGACGACGGCAGCGGAGCGGAGGCCGACGACGCCCTGACCCGGCTGGGATCGGTGGGCTTCGAGGAGGCGATGGCCTCGGGCTCGCCCGATCGGGACTTCGCCGAGCGCTCCCCCGACGATCGCTACGTGCTCTACACCGGCGGTACCACCGGCATGCCCAAGGGCGTTGTGTGGCGCCAGGAGGACGTCTTCTACGCGCTGGGCGGCGGCATCGACGCCTACACGAACGAGCGGGTGGCCGACGAGTGGGCCCTCGCCGAAAAGGCGAAGACCGTTGAGGCTCCGCTGCGGTCGCTCAACCTGCCTCCCCTCATGCACGGCGCCGCCCAGTGGGGCTTCCTGCGGTTCGCCTTCGAGGGCAACGTCGTCGTGATGCTCCGGCGCTTCGACGCCCACGAGGTGTGGCGCGCCGTCGAGCGCGAGCGGATCAACAACATCTCGATCACCGGCGACGCCATGGCCCGACCGATGATCGAGGCGCTCGACGACCTCGGCGGCCCCTCGGCCCTCGACCTCTCCTCGCTGTTCGTCCTCGCCTCCACAGCCGTCGTGTTCTCGCCGACCGTCAAGGACCGCTACCTCGAGCTGCTGCCCGACCTCTTGATCGTCGACGCCATCGGCTCGTCGGAGACCGGGGCCAACGGCATGCGAGTGGCCGGCAAGGGCGATACCAAGAACCAGGGCGGGGGTCCGACCGTGCAGGCGGCGCGCGACGCGGTCGTGCTCGACGAGCACCTGAAGGAGGTGCCCCCGGGCAGCGGGCAGGCTGGTCGGCTGGCCCGCCGCGGCAACGTGCCCCTCGCCTACTACAAGGACCCGGAGCGGTCGGCGGCCACCTTCGTGGTCGGCCCCGACGGCGATCGCTACGCCCTGGCCGGCGACATGGCCATGCTCGAGGCCGACGGCACCATCACGCTGCTGGGCCGGGGCTCGCAGTGCATCAACTCCGGGGGCGAGAAGATCTTCCCCGAGGAGGTCGAGTCGGCCCTCAAGGCCCACCCGGCGGTGTTCGACGCCATCGTCGTCGGTGTGCCCGACGATCGCTGGGGCCAGCGCGTGGCCGCTGTCGTCCAGGCCCGCGACGGCATGGCGCCCACCCTCGCGGAGCTTGACGCCCACTGCCGTGACTACGTTGCTGGGTACAAGGTGCCGAGGGAGCTCCACCTCGTTGCGGAGGTGCTCCGCTCCCCCAGCGGCAAGCCCGACTACCCGTGGGCCGGCAAGGTGGCCCGCGGGGAGATGCCCGTCTGATCCAAAGCTCTGCAAACCCATCGAGGAGACACCCCATGCAGGTCCACGAGAAGCTCTTCATCGGCGGCGAGTGGGTCGCCCCCGCCGGCTCTGACGTGATCGAGGTGATCTCCCCGCACAGCGAGGAGGTCGTCGGCCGCGTGCCGGAGGGGACGACTGCCGACATCGACCGTGCCGTCGCCGCCGCCCGCAAGGCCTTCGACGAGGGCGAGTGGCCGCGCCTGTCGCCCGAAGACCGCATCGCAGCGGTCCAGCGCTTCGCCGACGTGTACGCCGTCCGCATGATGGACATGGCCCAGGTCATCACCACGGAGATGGGCTCCCCCATCTCCTTCTCGCAGCTGGCCCAGTCGCCGGCGCCGTGGATGATGCTCAACACCTTCATCCAGACCGCCAAGGACCACCAGTGGGAGGAGGAGCGCAACGG
>DATCYI010000304.1:0-4691 GCA_036570385.1 Acidimicrobiales bacterium
CCGGGAGGGTGGCGGTGAAGGCGGCACCTCCTGTGGGGCTGTTCGCCGCCTCGAGCGTGCCGTCGTGGGCGACGAGGATGCGCTGCGCTATCGCGAGGCCCAGACCCGCACCGCCGGTGGCGGCGCCCCTGGTGCGGTCGCCGCGGTAGAGCGGTCGGAAGAGGTGCGGCAGATCCGTGGGGTCGATCCCGGGGCCGGTGTCGGTCACGGTGAACCATGCGCGGCCAGCGGTCGTGCCGCAGGTGACGACGACGTGCCCGCCCTGCGGCGTGTAGCGGAGAGCGTTGTCGATGAGGTTGGTGACGGCGCGTGCCAGCTGCTCGCGGTCGGCGTGGATCGGACATGAGCCGTCGCGGGCCTGGAGCTCGAGGATCAGGCCCGCCGCGACGGCTTGCGGCTGCAGCCCGTCGACGACGCCGGTCAGGAGCTCCGCCAGATCGAGCTGGGTGCGGTGGAGCGACTGATCCAGGTACTCGAGCCTGGTGAAGTCGAACAGGTCGGCGACGAGGAGCTCCAGCGACTTGGCCTTCTCGCTTGCGATCGACAGGTAGCGGGAGCGCTTCTCCTCTGTGTCGGCGACGCCTGTCTCTAGCCCCTCTAGGTACCCGCGCAGCGAGAAGAGCGGCGTGCGGAGGTCATGGGCGATGGCGGCGATGAACATCCGACGCTCCTGCTCGACCTCGGCTTGCTGCTCGAGCGAGCGGTTCAGCTCGACGGTCATGGCGTCGAAGGCGGTGGTGACCTCATCGACCTCCGTTATGCGCGAGCTGGGAAGCCGAACGCTCAAGTCTCCGTCGGTCACCTGTCTCGCGGCCTGGCGCAGCGCGCGCAGCGGCCGCAGGAACAGCCGACCGAAGATGAGCGACACGATCGCGGCAACGCCGCCGATGGCCAACGTGGCGCGAAATATGCCGGGGACCGGATCGTCGCCACCGAGCGGCGTGTAGATCTCAGCGGTGAGCCGCGGGGAGGACCCTTCGATCTCGACGAAGCGAAGGATCCCGTCGCCGCCGTCGGGCCGCCACACGTCGGCCGTCGACGCCTCCCCGGAGCTGTCGCTGCGGTAGATCTCCTCTCCATCCTCGAACAGGGCGAAGGACACGTCGTCGGCCGCCAGGCGCGCCGCGGTCACCTCGCGCCAGGCAGCGTCGCGCCAGCGGTCGGTCCCGTCCCGCAGGAGCCCTTCGGCGGACGCGACACGATCCTGCGAGCTCAGGTCGGCGACGCCGAAGAGCACCACGCTGGCAAGCACGCCGATCACGATCATGGCGAAGGTGGTGAGCGCGGCGAGCGCGAACCAGCCCCGCACGGGCAGCGTGCGACGCGGGGAAGAAGCGGTCATCGAGTGCGCTCACCCTCGAACCGGTAGCCGACGCCCCTCACCGTGACTATCAGCCGCGGGTGCGCTGGGTCCTCCTCGATCTTCTCGCGCAACCGGCTGACGTGGACCGTCAGCGAGTGGCGATCTCCGAACTCGCCCCAGAACCGCTCGAAGAGCTGGCCGCGGGTGAGGATCTGGCGGGGGTGGCGGGCGAGGTGCTCGAGCAGCTCGAACTCCCGAGCGGTGAGCGGCGTGGCCTCCCCGTCGATTCGCACCTCGTGCGCGCCCACGTCGATGACCAGCCGGCCGTACTCCAGGACCGGCCCGACCGGACCGTCCGAACGCTGCTGACCGGTCCTGCGCAGCACCGCCCGCACACGGGCGACGACCTCCGATGGAGACGCGGACTTCACGATGTAGTCGTCGGCGCCCAGCCCGAGGCCCCGCAGCTTGTCGTTGTCGCTGCCGAGGGCGCTCAACATGAGCACCGGCACGTCCGACCTCTCGCGGATCCGCCGCAGCACGTCGAAGCCCGAGAGCTCCGGCATCATCACGTCGAGCAGAACGCACTGCACGTCGTGCTCGGCGACGGCTTCGACCGCGGCGGCACCATCGTTCGCGACCAGGACGGTGTGGCCGTCCGCCTCGAGGTAGTCCCGCATCAGCTGGACGATGTCGTTGTCGTCGTCGGCGACCAGCACCGTTGCCGAACCCTGCACCCCACCATCCTGCAGCCCCGGATCGCTCTTGTGCCGAGCCGGGGAGATCGTTGACCTGCTGTTGAGGATCCCGCAGCGACGAGTTGACGGTCTCCCGTCATGGTCGACAGCTACCCGATCCGATCCGCCGAACCCGCTGCCCCGTCCCTCGCGACGGCCCTGGTCCGAGCGCTCGGACCACTGCCCCCCAAGAGGAGACGTCATGTCCACGTTGCTGTACCGACTCGCACACTGGTGCGTTCGCCGCCGCCGGATCGTCCTGGCCGCATGGCTCACAGCGCTGATCGGAGCGGTCGCGCTCGCGGTCGTCGCCGACGGCGAGGCGAGCAGCGCCTTCGAGATGCCCGGCACCGAGTCCCAGGCCGCCGCCGACCTGCTCGCAGACCGGTTCCCGAGCGAGTCCGGCTCGACCGCCCGGATCGTCTTCACCACCTCCGATGGCTCGTCGCTCGACGAGCCCCTGTACGCCGAGGCGATCGGCACCATGCTCGAAGACCTGGCACAGCGACCCGGCGTCGCCGAGGTCGCCGATCCCTTCGAGTCCGGCTCGATCTCGGCCGACGCGTCGATCGCATACGCCGACGTGACCTACGCGATGCCCGTCGAGGAGGTTCCGCTGTCGGCGTTCGACGACATGGAGTCCGCCGCCCTCGTCGCCGAGGACGTCGGGCTCGGCGTCGAGTTCGGCGGGGAGGTGTGGGCTGATCACGCCGAGGAGGCAGAGGTTCCGGCCGAGCTCATCGGCCTGGGCTTCGCCGTCATCGTGCTGCTCCTGTCGTTCCGGTCGGTGGTCGCCATGGGGCTGACCATCTCGACCGCGCTCATCGGCACAGGCATAGGCCTCTTCGGCGTGTCGATCGCGTCGGCGTTCTTCGACCTCACCCAGATGGTCTCGGTGCTCGCGATGATGCTCGGCCTCGCGGTCGGCATCGACTACGAGCTGTTCATCGTCACCCGGCACCGCCAGAACCTCGCCGAGGGCTACGACGTCGAGGAGGCCGCGGCCCGAGCCAACGCGACAGCTGGTGGAGCGGTGGTGTTCGCCGGTCTGACGGTGGTCATCGCCATGTCCGGCCTCGCTCTCGTCGGCATCCCGATCCTGACCCAGATGGGGCTCGGCGCGGCGGGCGCTGTGCTCGCCGCCGTGATGATCGCCGTCACGCTCGTGCCCGCGCTGTTCGGCTTCGCCGGCCACAAGATCGACCGCCTCACGATCGGAAGGGCCCGCACCGGATCGGCCACCGAAGCGCGCGACTCGCTCAGCGCACGCTGGGCTCGACGGGTCACGGCTCGACCGGCCCGCTCGCTCGCCATCGGCGTCGGGCTCATGCTGCTGCTGTCGGCGCCGATGCTCTCCATGCGGCTGGGTACCTCCGACGACGGCACCAAGCCGGAGTCGACCACGCAGCGCCGCGCCTACGACCTGCTCGCCGACGGGTTCGGCCCCGGCTTCAACGCCCCGCTGACCGCCGTCGTCGACCTGACGGACGCGGCCGATGCTGACTCCACCCTGGCGGCCTTCTCCGCAGCGGCCGAGCAGCACCCCGGCATCTACGCGGTCGGTGATCCATCTGTCAGCGCGGCCGGCGACACTGCGGTGGTCCCGTTGGTTCCCCGCACCGGCCCGACGGCGGAGGAGACCAGCGATCTGGTCCACGACCTTCGCCACGATGTCGTCTCAGACGTGGAGGACAGCACAGGATCAGAGATCCTCATCGCCGGGTCGACCGCGGCCAACATCGACCTCGCCGACAAGGTCGGAAGTGCCCTGCCGCGCTTCATGGGCATCGTGATCGGACTGACCCTCATCCTGCTGCTCGTGGTGTTCCGGTCCTTCGTCGTGCCCATCAAGGCCGCCATCGGCATCCTGCTCAGCATCTCCGCCAGCCTGGGGGTCGCGGTCGCGATCTTCCAGTGGGGGTGGCTCAACGAGGTCATCGGGCTCGACGAGCCGATGCCGATCGTCAGCTTCATCCCGGTGGTGATGTTCGCGGTGCTGTTCGGGCTCTCGATGGACTACGAGGTGTTCATCCTTTCCCGCATCCGCGAGGACTTCGTCCGCACGGGTGACGCCCGGGGCAGCGTCGTGTCCGGCCTCACCAGCTCAGCTCGAGTCATCACCGCCGCTGCGCTGATCATGATCAGCGTCTTCGCCAGCTTCGTGCTGATGAACGACCCGGTCGAGAAGCTGCTCGCCGTCGGCTTCTCCACCGCCATCTTCCTCGACGCCACCGTGGTGCGGATGGTGATCGTGCCCGCCACCATGGCCCTGTTCGACCGTCGAGCCTGGTGGCTGCCGGGCTGGCTCGACCGGGTGCTGCCCAACGTCGACGTCGAAGGCGAGCACCTCATGGAGCAGCTCGAGCGGGCGGACCCGACCGCTGACGCGACTCACCGAGAGCTGGCGAAGCGGTGAGGCCAGCTACGTCCAAGTCCGTCCGATCCGCACCAGCGGGCGTCAGCCGGCGCGGTCGAAGGTCTCCGTCGACGGTTCGGATCAGGCGAGGGCCATGGCGGCTTGGGTGCCGGTGAAGACGGCTACGGCGACCAGGAGGCCGGCGAAGCCGCGGAGCAGCGTCCTGGCGGGGAGCCGGTCGGCGGCTCGAACGCCCGCGCCGACGCCGACGAGGGCGGCGACCGTGAAGGGCAGC
>DATCYI010000305.1:0-14977 GCA_036570385.1 Acidimicrobiales bacterium
CACCGTCCTGGCCGAGGTCGCCAACGAGGCGGAGCGCCAGGAGCTGCCCGAGCGCCCAGGTGTGACGGTGACCTGGTTGCACCGCGACGGTGCGCTGGCAGGCACCACGTCCCTGCTGGTCGACGCCGCCCGCCGCCTGCCCGAGCTCGGCGCGAGCACATACGTGTGGGGCGGCGGGGAGTCGCGGGCCATGACCGCTGTGCGCCGCCACGTGCGCGACGAGCGCGGCCTGAGCCGCGACCAGGTGGCACTGGTCGGCTACTGGCGCCACCGCGACACCACGGACGACGAGCTCGACAGCGACGCCTGACCCAAGCGCCGGGACCGGCCCTACGGCCCTCAGCCCACCTGCTCGAGTCCATAGGCTGCGGACGTGGAGCACTGGGAGCTGGTGGCACGAGAGCGGGTGCGAGACACGCTGGCCCGCTACACGTGGGCCGGCGACTCGCTGAGGGTCGACGAGATGGTGTTGGCCTTCTGCGAGGACGGCGTGCTGGAGCTGCGAGGCGAGGGGCCGATCGAGGGCCGCTCGGCGATCGCCGCGTTCATCGCCGGAGTCGGCGAGCCGCCGGCGCCGGCCGCTGATGCGGCACCAGTGCGCAGGATCGTCCGCCACAGCGTCACCAACGTGCGCTTCGTGTCCGTGGAGCCAACCGAGGCACGGGTCGAGAGCTACTTCACGGTGATCACCGAGATCGGCCTCGACCACCTCGGTCGCTACCGAGACGTTCTCGTGCCGGCGGGGGAGGAGTGGCTCATCAAGCGCCGCCAGGTCTCCACCGACTGGCGATCGTCCGACTCCACCATGGCCCCGCCGTCGTCAGTCGGCTGACGGAGCCTCGTCGCCTCGCGGTGAGCCGGTGGAGGGACCGAGGTCGCCAGCGCTGCCCGCCAGCAGGAGCATGTCCACGAAGTAGCTGGTGATGTCGTCGGCGGTGGCGTCGAGGTTGCCGTCGAGCCACTCGAGCACGACCACCTGCATGGCCCCCACCAGCGAGAGCGCAGCCATAGCCACGAGGTGCTCCGGCAGCTCGGCGCCGACGTGGGACCGGGCGGTCGCAGCCACCAGCTCGGCGAAGCGCCGGATCGACGCCCGCACGTGCTTCTCGGCCTCGCTGCCGACGCTCACCGCCTCCACGAAGAGCAGCCGAGCCCGACCGGGGTCGTCGGCGAGCGTTCGCACGAAGGCCTCCACCGCGGCGCGGGCTTGCGCCTCCGGGTCGTTGCTGACCTCTGTCACCGCGCCGGCCACCGCGGCGAAGAGCTCACCGACCGCCAGGTCGAACGCCGCAGCGAAGAGCTCCGCGCGGTTGTGGAACGATTCGTAGAAGTACCTGTCGGTGACGCCCGCCGCGTGGCAGATGTCCTTGACGCCGGTCTCCAGGTAGCCCTGGCGCCCGAACAGGTCGACGGCGGCGGCAACCAGCCGCTCGCGTCGCTCGGCGGTGCGGGCCGCGGCGCTCACACCCCCGTACGTACGCGTCGCGCTGTACCGCTCGGCCATGTCCAGGAGCATATTGACGAACGCCGTCGTCAAGTAGCAGGATTCTGACGAAGGGCATCGTCAGAAGGTTGGGGACGGATGGCAGAGCGCCAGCAGCACGTGTCGAGGCGAGGGTTCCTCGCCGGCTTGGGGGCGGCGGGGACGCTGGCTCTCTTGCGCGGTCCCACCGCCCGTGCGGCGGTCGCGCCGGCCCGCGAGGTGAGCACACAGGTCGCCGTGCTCGGTGGCGGGGTCGGCGGCCTGACCGTCGCCCAGGAGCTGGCCGAGCGGGGCCTGCAGGTGACCGTGTTCGAGCCGAAGGCCCTAGGCGGAAAGGCCCGCAGCATCCCGGTGCCGGGCACCGGGCAGGGCGGGCGCGCCGACCTCCCCGGCGAGCACGGCTTCCGCTTCTTCCCGGGCTTCTACAAGAACACCACCGACACGATGGCCCGCATACCTGCTGGCGGCGGGAGCGTGCTCGACAACCTCGTCGACGCCAGCCAGGAGATGTTCGTGTTCTCCTCGGGCCAGATGTGGCTGCTCCCGTCGTTCGACGAGAACGGCCTGGAGCAGGGCATCCGGTCGGTGATCACCGGCATGGGCCTGGCCGGCCGTGTGCCGCCGAACGAGATCGCGCACCTCGTGCGCAAGATGCTGGTGTTCCAGACGAGCAGCGACGCGCGCCGCGTCGGCCAGTGGGATGCGGTGTCGTGGTGGGACTTCGTGAGCGCCGAGCGGTTCTCGCCGGAGTACCAGCGCACCTTCGGCAACGGCCTCACCAAGACCCTCGTCGCAGCCAAGGGCACCCGCGCCTCGGCCCGCACCATCGGCCTCATGGCCCTCGCGTTCATCACATCGGTGCTGTCGCAGAGCAACCCGCTCGTCGCCAGCCAGAGCGGCTACGGAGCCGCCGATCGGCTGCTCGACGCGCCCACCAACGAGGCGTGGATCGACCCGTGGGTCGCCCACCTGCGCAGCCTCGGCGTCGAGGTGGTCGAGGGCTACGCGGCCACGCAGCTCCACGTCGAGGCCGGCCGCATCGCCGGCGCCACCCTCACGGGCGGGCTCGGCGAGCAGGTGGTCGTGCGGGCCGATCACTACGTCGCGGCCATGCCGGTGGAGAAGGCCCGGGTCCTCTTCGACGCCCCGGTCCGCGCCGCAGCACCTGAGCTCGCGGGCCTCGACGCCCTCGAGTACGACTACATGAACGGCATCCAGCTCTTCCTTGATCGGATCCCGACGCAAGCGGTGCACGGACACGTCGCCTACCTGTCCAGCCCGTGGGCCCTCACCTCGATCAACCAGGGCCTGTTCTGGGACCGCGACCTCGGTGCTCGCTACGGCAACGGACGGGTCGCGGACGTCTTGTCGGTCGACATCTCCGACTTCTTCACGCCGGGGATCCTCTACGGCAAGGCGGCGGTCGACTGCACCCCCGACGAGATCGCCGCCGAGTGCTGGGCCCAGGTCAAGGCCGGACTCAACAGCCCGGGCGACACGCAGCTGAGCGATGGCATGCTCGTCGACTGGTTCCTCGACCCTGCCCTGGTGTTCTCCGGTGGCCCGGTCGTGAGCACTGAGCCGCTGCTCATAAACACGCCTGGCGCGCTGGCCCAGCGTCCCGAGGCCACCACGTCGATCCCGAACCTGTTCCTCGCCAGCGACTACGTGCGCTGCGACGTCGACCTCGCCACCATGGAGGGCGCCAACGAGGCGGCCCGGGCCGCAGCGAACGCGATCCTCGACGCGTCCGGCTCGAGCGAGCCGCATGCCCCGATCGGCAAGCTGTGGGAGGCGCCGGTGTTCGACGGTGCGAAGGCTCTCGACGAGCAGCTCTACCGCTCGGGCAGCCCCAACGTGCTCGACCTGGTGCCGACGGAGCTGCCGCTGTGAGCGCCGGAGCTGTGACGCAGGACGAGAAGTGGGGCATCGACCTCGGACCGGAGTCGCTGCTGTGGCGCTGGGCCGGCGACAGCCGCATCGCCTACCTCGGGGGCACCATCGGTCTGCTCCAGACGATGCACCCGGCCATCGGCGCCGCGCTCATCGAGCACTCCAACTTCTTCGACGACCCCGTCGACCGCGTGTTCCGCTCGCTGCCCCGCATCCTCGGCACCGTGTACGACGAGGACGGCTACGCCACCGGGCGCGACGTGCGCGACGTCCACCGGACGATCAAGGGCGACGACGACGGCCACGGCAACAAGTACCACTCGCTCGACCCTGAGACGTTCTGGTGGGCCCACGCCACCTTCCAGTTCATGGCCGAGCAGGTCGCCGACCGGTTCGACCGTCACGAGCTCACCCCCGACGAGCGCGAGCAGCTCTACCAGGAGGGCGTCGAGTGGTACTCCCGCTACGGCGTGAGCGACCGGCCGGTGCCCGTCGACCGCGCCGCGTTCGAGGAGAAGTGGAACCACATCTGCGACACCGTCCTCGAGCGCAACGAGGCCACGGAGTTCGTGCTCGACACCCTCGACGCCCGCCTCCTCCCGAAGTTCGAGGGCCGGGCCCCGCTGCCCCGCCACCTCCACTGGCTGGCCGACACCTGGATCGTGCGGCGGCTCCTCGCCCGGCCCGCCCGCGTCGTCGCCATCGGCGGGCTTCCGGAGCGGGTGCGCGAGCGGCTGGGCATCCCCTTCTCGCGGCGCGACGAGCGGGAGCTGCGCTTCATCGAGTGGACGATCGCCCGCACGCACCGCTTCTCGCCGGCCCGGATGCGCTGGCAGCCGAGAGCGATCGAGGGCTGGCTCCGCACCACCGGCCGCATCCCTTGACCTACACGAGCCGGGGCTCGCTCAGTCGGAGTGCAGGGCGGCGCGCACGTCGTCCGCCGACGGGCGCGGGCGGTTCGACGCATCGACGGTCATCTCGTGGACCGTGCCGTTCCACGGGAACGGGGGCCGGTAGTCGTCGGACACGGGGAGCCCTAGGTCGTGGCCGATCCGCAGGCGGGCGCCACCGTGCTGGAACACGAGCGGCATCGCCGAGGCCATGGCGGTGGAGCCGAGCAGCTCGTCGTCGCACTCCAGGCTCAGCGTGGGGTCTGCGGGCGTGAAGCGCGCCACGAGGCGGTGGCGTCCGGCGGGCAGCGATCGCTCGGCGGCGACGGTTGTGAGATCACCCGCCGAGCTGACCGTGAACCGCAGCGCGCCGTCGATCGCGTAGAGGCCGAGCCCACCGGTCCAGTCGCCGAGCGAGAACACGACTCCGCTGGCCGGCTCCTCCACGTCGACGTCGACGGAGATCTCGAAGCCGAACGCCAGGAAGGGCAGGCTCTCGTCGGTGATGACGGCGTCGACCGGGCGGAAGGTCGCCCTCGAGCCGATCGGGTACTGGGGCGAGATCATGGCCACGAGGCGGCTGGCCAGACCGTGCGAGAGGGGCATGACGTCGTTGCGGCCGGCCTCGATCAGCCACTGCTGCTCCAGGCGGCGCACCACGTCGGGGTGGTCGGCGGCCACGTCGGTGGCCTCGGAGAAGTCGGTGGTGAGGTCGAAGAGCGCCCAGCGGTCCTCGGCGAAGTCGCGGCTGCCCTCCATCAGCTCTTCCTCGTCGACCACCCCCTCGGACACGTGGTTGGTGGTCGCCTTCCAGTCGCCGCTGACGATCGAGCGCGACCCGAGCATCTCGAAGTACTGGACCTGGCGCGCCGCCGGCGCGTCGGCGTCGTCGAAGGACGCCGCGAAGCTCGCTCCATCGAAGGGCTGCTGCGATGCCCCGTCGACCACCTCGGGGGCCTCGACGCCACACGCGCCGAGGATCGTGGGCATCACGTCGACCGCGTGCACGAACTGGTCGCGCACCTCGCCGCGGGCTCGGATGCCGGCGGGCCAGTGCACGATGAGGGGGGTGCGGGTGCCGCCGAGCCACGTGTAGCGCTTCCAGAGCTGGAAGGGGGTGTTGCCGGCCCATGCCCAGGCCCACGAGTAGTGGTTGTAGGACCTGAAGCCGCCCCACTCGTCGTGGTGGGCGAGGTTGGCCTCGACGGTCTCCGGCATCCGCGACGTGAAGCGGTGCTCGTTGCTCGTGCCGTGCTGCCCGCCCTCGGCGCTGGCCCCGTTGTCGGACATCAGCATCACGATCGTGTCGTCGAGCTGCCCGGCCTCCTCCAGCGCTTCGAGGAGACGCCCGATCTGCGCGTCGGCGTGAGCGAGGAAGCCCGCGTACACCTCCTGCTGGCGCACGTGCATGCGCTGGGCGTCGGGATCGAGGTCGTCCCAGGCGCTCACCCACGCGGGCCGCGGGGTCAGCTGCGCTCCCTCCGGCACGACGCCCGCGGCGAGCTGCCGGGCGAAGGTCTCCTCGCGCAGCTGGTCCCAGCCGGCGTCGAACCGGCCCCGGTAGGGCTCGACCCACTCGGGCGTGACGTGGTGCGGCGCGTGCATGGCCCCGAGAGAGAGGTAGAGGAAGCTGGGCTTGCCCGGAGCGCCGTAGCGCTGCTCGGCCAGCATCGCGATGGCGCGGTCGGCGAGGTCCTCGGAGAGGTGGTAGCCGTCCTCGGGCGAGCGCGGCGGGTCGATGTAGTGGTTGTCGGCCACGAGGTTCGGGGCCCAGTGGTTGGTGTCGCCCTGGAGGAACCCGTAGAAGCGCTCGAAGCCGAGCCCCAGCGGCCAGCGGTCGAACGGACCGGCCGGCGAGCGCTCGCCCCGTGGCGTGAGGTGCCACTTGCCGACCGCCATCGTGTTGTAGCCGGCGCCCCGCAGCAGGCGGGGCAGCGTCGCGGCGGACGGCGGGATGCGACCGGAGTAGCCCGGAAAGGCCGACCCGATGTCGGCCAGGAAGCCGACGCCGACGGCGTGGTGGTTGCGCCCGGTCAGCAGGCTGGCGCGGGTGGGGGAGCAGATCGCCGTGACGTGGAAGCGGTTGTACCGCAGGCCGCCCGCCGCGAGCCGGTCGATGTTCGGCGTCTCGATGGCAGAGCCGAAGCAGCCGAGCTGGGCGAAGCCCAGGTCGTCGAAGAGGATGACGATGACGTTCGGAGCCCCAGCGGGCGGTTGCGGGAGCTCGGGCTGCCTCGCGCTGCTCTCGGCCGGCGTCAGGCCGAGCTGGGGTCGGGTGAGCATCTCAGGCCGGGTGGGGCTCCGGAGCGTCGCCGCCCTTGGTGAACCGGGCCACGATCGTGGTGACGAGGAGACCGACGGCCAGGCCGATCACCGCTGACGCCGCGGTGTTGACGAGCCAGGTCAGCACGCCGCTGGCCCCGCCGGCGTCGTCGACCAGCCCCTCGAGGTCGTGGACGATGTCGTAGGGAGCATCCCAGCCGAGCTCGTGGGCGCCGACGAGGAGGATGTGCCCGCCGACCCAGAGCATCGCGGCGATGCCGATCTTCGACAGCGCGGCGAGCAGGACCGGCATGGCCGTGACCAGCCGGCGGCCGATCGCCTGGGCTCGGGCCGAGGCTCGCTGGGTGAGCGAGAGGCCGACGTCGTCCATCTTCACGATGCCGGCGACGACCCCGTAGACGACCACCGTGATCAGGAAGGCGACGACGACGAGGATGACGGCGCGGGACACCAGCGGCTCGTCGATGACCTCCTTCAGCGAGATCACCATGATCTCCGCCGACAGGATGAGGTCGGTGCGGATCGCCCCGGCGATCGTCGCCTTCTCCGCTTCGGGGCCGAGGGCGGCGGCGGGCACGGCGTGCTCGTGGTCGTCGCCCTTGAGGGCGTGGACGATCTTGTGGGCGCCCTCGTAGCTGAGGAAGGCGCCGCCGCACATGAGGATGACCTCGACGAGCGTGGGTGCGACCTCGCTGAGCACGAGCGCCACAGGCAGGATGAAGAGCAGCTTGTTGCGCAGTGACCCGACGGCGATCTTCTTTATGATCGGCAGCTCGCGGTCAGCGGCGAGGCCCTGCACGTAGCCCGGGGTGACCGCGGCGTCGTCGACCACGACCCCGGCCGCCTTCACGCTCGCCCGCCCGGCGGCCACGCCGACGTCGTCGACCGAGGCGGCGGCCAGCTTCGCCAGCGCGGCGACGTCGTCGAGCAGACCGACCAGACCTCCTGCCATCCCCATCCCCTTCGTCGCGCGGCTTCGCCATGGTAGATGAGGCGCGCTAGGGACCCGGGGCGGCCGCAGGGTCGTGGACCGGGCTCGGGCAGGCTCCCTCGTCCTGCCAGCGGTCGCGCCACTCGAAGTGCCACCACTCCCAGTCCAGCGTCCGGCACAGCCCGAACCTGCCGCCGTGCTCCTCGAGCCAGTCCGCGCCGGGGCCGCCCACGTCCACGGCTAGGCCGCGGACGTGCATCGACCGCTCAGGCTCGAACACCCAGCGCAGCGCCACCTGCCTCGACCCGTGCTCCTCGATGGCGTCGGCGAGCAGCCGCGCCTGCTCGTCGGCGGTGCGGAACCCGGAGGTGATGGTGATGACCGTGCCTGCCCGCGCCGCTTCCGACGTCGCGGCGCGAAGGGCTGCCGCGAGCCCCGGGTGGAGCGCGGTGGCCTCGGTGGTGGTCGTGGGTGGGAGGGCGACCGAGGTGAGCGAGTCGATGGGGTTGCCGGAGGGGCCGTTCTCGGTGGCCTCGCCTCGCCCGACCCAGATGAGGGCGGCGGCGACGGCCAGGAGCAGCACCACGCTGGGGGTCGAGCGGGGGGTCGAGCGATCCATGTGCGCATCGTCCGGCCGAGCCGGTCTCGGGCGCATCGGCCCGCGGGCGCTGCCTGCCTCCGTCGAAGGGAGGAGTCGCCGCCCCCGCCACCCGACCTTCGGCCGATGGGCCCTGGGGGCTCCGCCGGTACGGTTCGGGAGGTGAGTCCCAACGGCCAGAGCTGGCGGAACCAACCCGCCGCCGTCCAGGACCTGCTCGTCGCGGCACTGCTCGGCGCCGCGTGGTTCGGCTTGGCCACGTACTGGGAGCTCCGCGGCTGGCGGCCCCGCGCCGGCGATGTCTGGGACCTGGCCGGAGCGACGTCGATGTTGGTGCTGGCCATGCGGAGCTGGGCGCCCGCCGCGCTGCTCTCCGTGGTGGTGCTCGCCTATGCGCTGCTCTACGACGTCCAGCTGCAGAGCGAGTTCCACCTCTTGCCGGTGCTGATCGTCGCCTACGTGGCCGCCCAGCGAGACCTGATCGGTGCCATCGCAGGGGCGCTGTCGAGCCTCGCCGCGGGACTCGCGCTGTCCACCGGGTGGCTCCACCCCTCCGGCCTGCGCATCCGCGGTCTCGACTGGTCGGGCATCCTGTTCAACGAGTTCGCGGTGTCGGGCATGGTGCTCCTCGGCGTGCTCACCGCTGCCCACCGCCGAAACGCGGTGGTGCTCGCAGCCCGCAACGAGGAGCTCGAGCGGCTGCGCTCCGTCGAATCGGAGCGGGCGGTCGCCCTGGAGCGGACGCGGATCGCCCGCGAGCTCCACGACGACATCGCCCACCACCTCACCGCGCTCATCGTCCGGGCCCAGGCGGCCGAGCGGGTGGCCTCCTCCCGTCCCGAGGTGGCGGTGGAGAGCATGGGCTGGTTCGCCGAGACGGCCCGCTACGCGCTGACGGCGATGCGCCGCACGGTGTCGGTGCTGCGCGAGGGGGATGGTCCGGCTCAGCTGGCGCCCGGACCGACCCTCGACGACCTGGATCCGATCGTGACCCGGGTGCGCAGCACCGGACTCGACGTCGCGCTCCACGTCGACGAGCACCTCCCGGCGATGGAACCGCAGGTGCAGCACGCGGTGGTGCGGGTGGTACAGGAGTCGCTCACCAACGTGCTCCGCCACGCTGGCGCGAACCAGGCTCGGGTGTCGGTGTCGTCCTCGGCAGAGGAGGGCATCGCCGTCGTCGTGGAGGACGACGGCAGCGGCCCCGATCCGGATGAGTCCCCGGGCGGTGGCCTCGGCATCATCGGGATGCGAGAGCGGGCGGCCAGCTGCGGAGGTCGACTCGCTGTCGACCGCAGCACCCTCGGCGGCTGGCGGGTGCGCGGCTGGTTCCCCGCAGCGATCCCGGTCGCCGGGCCATGAGCGCTCTGCGCGTCGTCGTGGTCGACGACCAGGCTGTCATCCGTGGCGGGCTCCGGATGATCGTCGACAACGAAGCCGACCTGACCACCGTCGGCGAGGCGGCCGACGGCCGCGAGGCGGTGCGGGTCGTGGCTGCCGCCCAGCCCGATGTCGTCCTGATGGACGTTCGCATGCCTGAGGTCGACGGCATCGAGGCGACGCGCCGGATCCTCGCCGGCGACGGGGCGCAAGGAGAAGCCGTCGGTGGTCGTGCCGTGCCGGCTGTGCTCGTGCTCACCACCTTCGAGGACGACGAGTACGTCTTCGGCGCGCTGCGCGCCGGCGCCAGTGGGTTCCTGCTCAAGGACGCCACGCCCGACGTGCTCGTGTCGGCCATCCGCACGGTCGCCGCCGGTGAGGCCCTCGTCGATCCGGCGGTGACCCGGCGCCTCGTCGAGCGCTGGGCCGAGCTCGACGAGCGGACGTCAGCGGCCCCCTCGCCCACGCCCGCGGGCGCCGGCGACCTGACGGGGCGCGAGCGGGAGATCCTGGTCGGCCTCGCTCGGTGTCGGACCAACCGCCAGCTCGCCGACGAGCTGTTCGTGAGCGAGGCCACGGTGAAGACCCACGTCAGCAGTCTGCTGATGAAGCTCGGTGTGCGGAGCCGGGTGCAGGCGGTGATCCTCGCCTACGAGAGCGGCATAGTCCGCCCAGGCGACACCCGCGACATCACCTGGGAGTGAGGAGGTCGCGGCGGGCCCCAGGCAAGGAGGTTCGCGGCTGCGTCGACTAGGACTACCTCGGTGAGCTCTCCGAACGACCCCCCGACCCTGCACTCGCTCGGCGACCACGTGCTCGGGCAGATCGGTCTGCACGCCGGTGGCTCCGCCGACGCCTGCGGATCCGATCTGCACCTGCACCTCTCGCCTCTGCTGCTCGAAGAGGACGGCCACGTCGACTTCGGCGTGCTCGGCGTCTTCCTCGACCTCGCCAGCGGTCACGTCGCGGGGCTCCGGCCGTTCCTGCACGCCGACATCGGCATCCACCGCATCGCTCGGCCGGCGGGCGAGCTGCTCCGGGTCGAGTCGCGGGTGCTGCGGGAGGGCAAGCGCACGGCGATCGTGCACCTCACCGCCCGAGACGACCAGGGCGTGCTCGTGGCCGACAGCACCCAGCAGCTGGCGTTCCCGACCGTCAAGGTCGACCCCGAGGTGTCGCGCGAGAACCGCGAGGCGCTGCGGGCCCAGTTCATGTCCCAGTTCGACGGCCAGTGCCGGCTGCCCGGTCGGATGCACGACATCATCGGGCTGCAGGAGGAGGCGGGGCCCGACGGGTCACCGCACTGGACGATGCCCCTGACCGTGCGGAGCCGCAACACCTTCGGCGGCCTCCACGGCGGCGTCGCCTTCGACCTGGTCACCGAGGCGGCCGCGGGCGCGGCGGACCGCGTGGCCGGGCCCGTCGAGGCGAAGAGCGCGCTGCTGCGCTACCTCGCCCCGGCCACCGGCGGGCCGATGCGCGCCGTCCCCACGGTGCTGCCCCAGGACGACGGCTCCGTGTTCGTCCGGGTCGAGGTGCACGACGACGGCAAGGACGGGCGGCTCTGCATCGTCGGCGAGGTGCACCTGGCGGCGCGCCGCTGACGCCGCAGTGGCGCCACAGCCGCGCCACCGACTAACGATCGTGTCGTCACAGACTCGAAAACCTCGAAGGGGACTCCACAAATGCAGATCAACGGCAAGGTCGCTGCCATCGTCGGCGGCGCATCCGGGATGGCGAGGTCGACGGCGGAGATGCTCGCAGCGAAGGGCGCCAAGGTCGCCATCTGCGACCTGCCCACCTCGGCGGGCGCAGACGTCGCGAAGGAGATCGGCAACGGCACCACCTTCCACGAGATCGACGTGACCGACTTCGAGGGCTCCGAGGCCGTGCTCGACGCGGTCGTCCAGGAGCACGGCGAGCTGCACGTCCTGGTGAACACGGCCGGCGGCGGCGTCGCCCAGCGCACGCTCAGCAAGGACGGGCCGCACCCGCTCGACGCCTTCCGCAAGGTCATCGACCTCAACCTGATCGCCACCTTCAACCTGAGCCGCCTCGCCGCGGCCCACATGGCGAAGAACGAGCCCGATGACGACGAGCGCGGCGTGATCATCAACACCGCCAGCATCGCCGCCTTCGAGGGCCAGATCGGGCAGGTCGCCTACACCGCCGCCAAGGCCGGCATCGCCGGCATGACCCTCACCATGGCGCGCGACCTCGGCAGCCTCGGCATCCGGGTGAACACCATCGCCCCCAGCCTCTTCTCCACCGGGCTCACCGCCGGCATCCCCGACGAGTTCGCCGGTCAGCTCACCAAGGACGCTGCCTTCCCCAAGCGCATGGGTCGCCCCGACGAGTACGGCAAGCTCGCCGTCGCCATCGTCGAGAACGCGATGCTCAACGGCGGCACCATCCGCCTCGACGCCGGCCAGCGCTTCGCCCCGAAGTAGGCCAACCGCAATCGGAACTGGGGATGGTTGATGACCGATTCTGGCAATCAACCATCCCCAGTTCGGTGTTCTTCGGTGGGTTGGGGTGGTTCGCTAGCGGCGGTTGACGTTGCCGGCGTCGACCGGCAGGACCGTGCCGGTGACGTAGCGGGCCTCGTCGGAGGCCAGCCAGGCCACGGCGTTGGCGACGTCTTCGGCATCGACCGCTTCGACCGGCATGGCGTTGGTGAGCGAGCCGGCGAGCTCGGGGACGTGCTTCAGGATCATCGAGACGTCGCCGTTGTTGGCCATCGGCGTGCGCACCGTGGTGGGGGCGACGCTGTTCACCCGGATGCTGTGCGGGCCGAGGTAGTTGCTCCACGAGCGCATCAGCCCGATGACGCCGTGCTTGGCCGCGGTGTAGCCGAGCATCCCGGGCACGTTCGAGGGCGAGCCGGTCATGCCGCCCGTCGAGCTGGTGAGGACGATCGAGCCGCCCCGGCCGTTCTCGACCATCGACGGGATCGCCACCCGCCCGGTGTTGAACACGCCCTTCATGTTCACGTCGACGACCTCGTCCCACTGCTCGTCAGCGGTAGCGAGCCCGCCCGGGCCGATGCCGGCGTTGGCGACCACGATCGTGACCGCGCCGAGCTCGGCGACGCCCTCGTCGAAGGCCTGCTGCAGGGCGACGTAGTCGCGCACGTCGGCCTCGGCGGCGAAGACCCTCCGCCCGAGGTCCTTCACCAGGCGGACCGTCTCGTCGAGGTCCTCCCGGGTCGACATCGGGTAGACGACGGAGTGCATCTGCTGGCACAGGTCGACGGCGATGATGTCGGCACCGTCCTGGGCCAGGCGCACGGCGTGGGCCCGGCCTTGGCCGCGCGCAGCCCCTGTGATGAACGCGACCTGACCCTCGAGCTTGCTCATGAGCGGCATCTCCAGACGAGCAGTGGGGTGTGCGGCCCCGCCGTACCGCTCGTCGTGCCGGCGAGGTCACGGCCGGCTTCCCCGAGCCGGGCCACGTGCGTTGTACCCGAACTTGAACGACTGTTCAAGTGATGTACGTTTCGACGCTCATGGCCTGGACCGTCGCCGACCTGCCCGACCTCTCCGACCGCACCTATGTGGTCACCGGCGCCAACGCGGGCATCGGGTTCGAGACCGCTCGGGCCCTCGCCGGGGCGGGCGCCACGGTGGTGCTGGCGTGCCGCAACCTCGACAAGGCGGCAGCAGCCCGCGGCCAGATCGAGGCCGGCGCGCCTCGCGGTCGGGTGGAGCTCCTCGGTCTCGACCTGGCCGATCAGGGCCAGATCGCAGTCGCGGCCGACGAGGCGCTGGAGCGCTTCCCGCGACTGCACGGACTGATCAACAACGCCGGTGTGATGGGGCTGCCGTGGTCGCGCACGGTCGATGGCCACGAGGTGGTGTTCGGCACGAACCACCTCGGACACTTCGCGCTCGCCGGCCGGATCCTCCCGGCACTGCTGGCCGTCCCGGGATCACGGGTGGTGACGGTGTCGAGCATGTCGCACCACATCGGTCGGATCCCGTGGGACGACGTGCACGGCGTCCGGCGCTACGGCAAGACCCGGGCCTACGCGCAGTCCAAGCTGGCCAACCTGCTCTTCGCCTTCGAGCTGCAGCGCCGCCTCGCCCGGGCGGGGGAGACCACCAGCTCGCTGGCCGCCCACCCCGGCTTCGCGTCCACCGACATCATCAGCTCCACGCTGGCCCGGGTGCCCCGTTCGGCGGAGCTCCGCATCCGTGCGGCGGCCGACCGCTACATCTCCGCGGCGGTGGCGGCCGGACCATCTCTGCGCGCGGCCACCGACCCCGGCGCGTTCGGCGGGCAGTTCTACGGGCCCGGTGGTCCGGGTGGGATCACCGGCAGCCCCGTGTGCGCGTCGCCCGCCCGGCGAGCGCTCGACGAGGCGGCGCAGGCGCGGCTGTGGGACCTGTCGGTCGAGCTGACCGGGGTCGACTACCCCCTCTGAGGAGCTCCGCGGCGACGCCGACAACGATCCCGTAGGTTGCCGGGCATGCCCGCCATCGATGTCGCCAACGCCGATCTCCTGCTCACCACGACCAAGCAGGTTCGCAAGCGGCTCGACCTCTCTCGGCCGGTGCCCCGGGAGCTGTTACTCGACTGCATCGACATCGCCAGTCACGCTCCGATGGGCGGCAACCTCGAGCGCAACCGCTGGATGATCATCGATGACCCGGCCACCAAGGCGGAGATCGCTCCGATCTACCAGTCGGTCGGTCGGCCCTACCTGGCGGCCAACGGCGAGGCCGCGGAGGGCCGGCAGGCCCGCGTCGTCGAGTCGGCGGAGTTCCTGGTCGACCATGTGGCCGACGTGCCCGCGTGGGTGCTCGCCATGCGCCTCGACCGCCTGCCCGCGGGTGCCTCCAACGCCGACGTCGCCGGCTACCACGGAAGCGTCGCCCCGGGAGTGTGGAGCTTCCAGCTGGCCGCTCGCGCCCGCGGGCTGGGCTCCGCGTGGACCACGTTCCACCTGGTCCACGAGCAGCAGGTCGCCGAGATCCTCGGGATCCCGCCCACGGTCACGCAGGTCGCCCTGCTGCCCGTCGCCTACTACAAGGGCGACTCGTTCAGCCCCACTCCACGCCGTCCTGCCCACGAGATCACCTACGCGAACCGCTGGAAGGAGCCGGTGGTCGAGAGCTGACGTCGGCGACTCGGTGATCTGCGAGACAGGAGAGAGCTCATGACGGTCAGCCCACTCACGGCGCGCAAGACCTGGCGCACCCTCGAGCCGATCCACGGCTACATCTACTTCGCGCCGGAGGCCGTCGACGCCTACGCCGCGCTCGGGGTCGTCGGACGATCGGGCTACTTCGGGTCGCGGTCGGCGCCGATGGGGGCGGTGCCGGCGGAGGTCGTCATCGCCACCTTCTTCAACTTCGACCCGGGCCTCGTGCGCCACGCGATGGACGGTCTGTGGGACTCGGTGAGCCCGGCGGACGTGATCGACGCGCGCTTCGAGGCCGCAGCGGCCATGCTGCGCCGAGCGCTGGGCGAGCTCGCGTCCGGTCCCGATCTCGAAGGGGCTGCCACCCTGGCCC
>DATCYI010000306.1:0-4606 GCA_036570385.1 Acidimicrobiales bacterium
CGCGACCACCGAGAACCCCTTCTTCGAGGTGAACCCTCCGCTGCTGTCGCGCTCCACGCTGTTCCGGCTCAACGCCCTCGACGTCGACGCGGCCCGTGCGCGCATCGCCCGGGGCCTGCGCGCCGAGGGCGCCAGCGCCGACGACGACGCCATCGACCACCTCGCCGGCCATGCCAACGGCGACGGCCGCCACGTGCTGACCAGCCTCGAGGTGGCGGTCGCCATCGCCCGGGCCCGCAACCCGAGCGGCGAGCCGGTCGTGAGCCTCCCCGACGCCGAGGCGGCGCTCGGCACCAAGGCGCTGCGCTACGGGCGCGACGAGCACTACGACGTCATCTCCGCCTTCATCAAGTCGATGCGCGGCTCCGACCCCGATGCCGCCCTCTACTGGCTGGCCCGCATGCTGGAAGCCGGTGAGGACGCCCGCTTCATCGCCCGCCGCATCGTGATCGCCGCCAGCGAGGACGTGGGGGCAGCCGATCCGATGGCGCTCGTTGTGGCCGTCGCCGCCGCGCACGCGGTGGAGCACGTCGGCCTGCCCGAGGCCCAGCTCAACCTCGCCCAGGCGGTGGTCCACCTCGCCACCGCACCGAAGTCGAACCGCAGCGCGCTCGGCATCTGGAAGGCCCGCGACGACGTGCGCAACGGCCCCTCGATCGAGGTCCCCGCCCACCTCCGCGACGGCCACTACGCCGGTGCGGAGAAGCTCGGGCACGGCGTCGGCTACGACTATCCTCACGACCACCCCGAGGGATGGGTGCCCCAGCAGTACCTCCCCGACGAGCTGGCCGACCGGCGGTACTACGAACCCTCGCCCCACGGCTTCGAGCAGGAGATCCGCGCCCGCATGCAACGAAGGACCGAGCCGTGACCGCCACCGAGCTGGCCGCCCTGATCGTGGCCATCGCCAGCGTCACCGCCGTGGTGCTCCTCGCGGTAGCGCTCGTGTCGATCACCAAGACCTTGCGCAGCGTGCGCGACGCCGTCGAGCTGATGCGATCCGAGACGGTGCCGGTCATGACCGAGCTCGGCGCCACCGTGCGCACCGCCAACGTCGAGCTCGAGCGCCTGCACGGAGTGATGGGTCGGGCCGAGTCGATCGGTGGCACGGTCGACTCGGCGTCGCGCCTCGCCTACACGGCCTTCTCCAACCCGGCGATCAAGGCGATCGCTCTGGCCTCCGGCACGAGTCGGGCGGCGAAGCGGCTGCGTCAGCCGCGCTCTGGGAGCTGAGGGGTTGTTCCGCAGGCTCTTCTGGCTGCTCGTCGGGGCCGCTCTGGGGCTGGGAGCCTCGTTCTGGGTGATGCGCTTCGTGCGGGAGACGGCCGCCCGCTACACGCCGGAACGGGTGTCGTCCGACGTCGTCGAGGCGGTCAAGGGCTTCGGCGTCGACCTGCGGATGGCCGTAGCCGAGGGCCGCGCCGCGATGCGTGAGCGCGAGGCGGAGCTGCGGGCCGACCTCGAGCGCCGGCGCTGAACGACCCGATCTCGCTGCGAGGACGTGTGACCCCCACAGATAGGCTCGACGCCACCATGGATGCTCAGGGACTGCGCCGCGCGTGGAACGACTTCTTCGCCGCCAAGGCGCACACGCTGCTGCCCTCCTCCAGCCTCATCCCCACCCATCCCACGGCGCCGATGTTCACGAACTCGGGGATGATGCAGTTCGTCCCGGTGTTCCTGGGCGAGGAGCCCGTCACCTTCGAGCCCGCCCGCGCCGCCACCGTGCAGAAGTGCGTCCGGGCCGGTGGCAAGCACAACGACCTCGACGCCATCGGGCGCACGCCGCGGCACCTCAGCTTCTTCGAGATGCTCGGCAACTTCAGCTTCGGCGACTACTTCAAGGCCGAGGCCATCCCATGGGCGTGGGAGCTGCTCACCGACGTGCTCGGCCTCGACGGCGACCGCATGTGGGTCACCGTCCACGTCAGCGATGACGAAGCCGCCGACATCTGGGCCGACTCCGTCGGCTTCCCCCGCGACCGCATCCAGCGGCTCGACAAGGACAACTTCTGGGAGATGGGCGACACCGGTCCCTGCGGGCCGTCGTCGGAGATCTTCTGGGACTACGGCGCCGAGTTCGGCCCGTCCGGCGGCCCCGAGAACGTGGCCGCCGAGAACCGCTACGTCGAGATCTGGAACCTCGTGTTCCCGCAGTACCTCCGGGCCAAGGACGGATCGCTGAGCGACCTGCCCCGCCGGGGCATCGACACCGGCGCAGGCCTCGAGCGGATGCTCACGGCGCTGAACGGCACCCACACGGTCTACGACGTCGACCCGCTGAACCGGCTGGTCGACGTCGCGCAGTCGATCACCGGTCGCAGCCTGGGCACCGACGAGCGCACCGACGTCGCCCTCAAGATCCTCGCCGACCACGGCCGCACCATGACCTTCCTGGTGGCCGACGGCATCGTCCCCTCGAACGACGACCGTGGCTACGTGCTGCGCCGCATCATCCGCCGCGCGGTGCGCTACGGCTACCTGCTGGGCGTCGAAGGCGAGCTCAGCGGCCGCCTCGTCGGCGCGGTCGTCGACGCGATGGCCGACGGCTACCCGGAGCTGGCGGCCGACGCGGGTCGCATCACCGGCATCGTCGCCAAGGAAGAGGATCGCTTCCGGCAGACGCTGAAGCGCGGCACCTCGCTGCTCGACGCCAAGCTGGCCGACCTCGGGCCCAACGAGTCGCTCAGCGGCGACGTCGCCTTCGACCTCTACGAGACGTACGGGTTCCCGCTCGAGGTCACCCAGGAGATCACCGCCGAGCTCGGGATCGACGTCGACGAGGCCGGCTACCGCAGCGCGCTGGCCAAGGCCCAGCAGACCTCCAAGGCCGGCGCCAAGACCGGGGCCGACCTCTACGCCAACCTCGCCTCCTTCCAGGAGGTCCTCGACCGCCACGGGCCCACCGAGTTCACCGGTCGCGAGGAGAACGAGTCGAAGGCTCAGGTCCTCGCGGCGGTACCCGCGGACGACGGCACCGTCTCGATCGTGCTCGACCGCACGCCGTTCTACGCCGAGTCGGGCGGGCAGGTCGGCGACACCGGGCGGATCACCACCGACACCGGCAGCGGCGAGGTGCTCAACACCACCTACGCCCTCCCCGGGCTGCACCTGCACCAGGTCCGTCTGGCCGACGGCGAGATCAAGGCCGGGCAGGAGGCGGTGGCCGCGATCGACGTGGACCGACGAAGCGCCATCCGACGCAACCACACCGGCACGCACATCCTCCACTGGGCCCTCCGCGAGGTGCTCGGCGAGGCCGTTCAGCAGCAGGGCTCGCTCGTCGACCCGGATCGCCTGCGCTTCGACTTCGGGCCGTCCGACGCGCTCACGCCTGATCAGATCCACCAGATCGAAGACCTCGCCAACGAGCAGATCCTGGCCAACTCGCCCGTGCGGCACTACGAGACCACCAAGGCCGAGGCCGTGGCCATGGGAGCCATCGCCTTCTTCGGAGACAAGTACGGCGAGGTCGTGCGCGTGCTCGAGGCCGGGCCCCGCTCCACCGAGCTCTGCGGCGGCACCCACGTCGGCGCGCTCGGCGACATCGGTCCGGTGAAGATCGTCTCCGAGACGTCGATCGGCTCCAACCTGCGACGCATCGAGGCGGTCACCGGCACCGGACCCATCGAGCGTCTGCGGGCCGAGGAGGCCGTGCTCGGCGAGCTGGCCGAGGTCCTCAACGTGCCGGTGGGCGAGGTGGTCGACGGCGCTCGCAAGCGGCTCCAGGAGATCAAGTCCCTGCGCGACGAGGTCAAGGCCCTCAAGCGCCAGGCGGCGGGCGACCAGGCCGGCACGCTCGCGTCGCAGGCGGTCGACGGCATCGTCATCGCCCGAGTCGACGGCCTCGAGCGCGACACGTTGCGAGACCTCGCCGTCGCGCTGCGCGACCGCGACGAGATCCGGGCGGTCGTGCTGGGGACGGCACCCGAGGGCGGGGGAGCGGCGCTGGTCGCCGCGGTCACGCCCGACAGCGGCTTCGACGCATCAGCCCTCCTGGACGACGCGAAGAAGCTGATCAAGGGAGGCGGCGGCAAGGACCCGCTGCTGGCGGTGGCGGGCGGCAAGGACGCCGACGGCATCGACGCTGCCCTCGACACGGTTCGGGCGGCGGCTGGCACAGCGGGCCCGTGAGGGTCCTGGGCCTCGACCTCGGCACCAAGCGCATCGGGGTGGCCCTCTCGGACAGCGCTGGCACCATGGCGACCCCCTACGACACCGTCCACCGCTCGGGCGATCGACGACGCGACCACCGTCGCATAGCGGAGCTGGCCGTCGAGGCAGAGGTCGAGGCCGTGATCGTGGGCCTGCCCCTGTCGCTCGACGGATCCGACGGACCCGCCGCCAAGAAGGCGCGCCGCGAGGCTGGCGAGATCGGCCGGGCCACGGGACTCCCGGTCGAGCTGTGGGACGAGCGCCTCACCACCGTCACCGCCGACCGCGAGCTGATGGCCATGGACCTGAAGGCCGACGCACGCCGGCGCATGGTCGACATGGTCGCCGCCTCCGTGATGCTCCAGGCCTGGCTCGACCACCGACGACTCACAGCAGAGGTTCCCCCCGCATGAGCGACCAGCCCCCCTTCGACTGGGACGAGGGCGACGCC
>DATCYI010000307.1:0-2052 GCA_036570385.1 Acidimicrobiales bacterium
CCGAGCTCGGTGTGCCCTGGGCGGCCATGCACTCGCGCGGTGAGCCGTCCACGATGCAGCAGCACGCCACCTACGACGACGTGGTCGCCGAGGTGCGTGACCACCTCGTCGGGCTGGCTGAGGCCGCCATCGCGGCGGGCGTGCCACAGGTCTGGGTCGACCCGGGGATCGGCTTCGCCAAGACGGCGGCGCACAACCTCGCGCTGCTGGCCCACCTCGACGAGCTGGTCGGCACCGGCTTCCCGGTCCTCGTCGGCACGAGCCGCAAGGGGTTCCTCGGGGGCCTGCTCGGCCGCTCCGACGGAGTCGGCGAGCCGGCACCCGTCGACGACCGGCTCGAGGGGTCGCTGGCGACCGCCACCTGGGCCATGGCCGCCGGTGCGCGCATGGTTCGCGTGCACGACGTCCGGGCAACCGTCCAAGCGGCGCACGTCGTCGCCGGCGAGATCACGAAGCAGGCGGCCGCATGAGCGCGCCGTCGGATGAGAGGGAGTGCCAGTGGTGGCCATGAAGGGCAAGTGGGCCCAGGGGATCCAGCCCCGCAACTTCGCGTGGATCCTGAAGGACAAGCTCGCCGTGTGCGAGCGGCCGGGCGGCTACGGCGCGAACCACCGGCGGGTGCGGCGCCAGGAGGAGATCATCTGGATCCGCGAGCAGGGCTTCACCTGCGTCGTCACGCTGATCCCGTCGCCGCACAACCTCCACAACTACGACGAGCTCGGTGTCGCCTGGCGCCACCTCCCGTTCGGGCCGCACGAGGAGCCGCGCGCCGTGGCGGCCACCCTCTACCCGGAGCTCCAGCAGATGCTGACCTCGGGCGGCAAGGTTCTCGTGCACCAGGACGAGCTGTCCGACCGCGTGGCCGGCTTGATGGCCGGGTACCTCCTGTGGTCCGGCGTCGTCCCGCTCGCCCCGCAGGCCACATCGGTGATCGAGCGCCTGCTGTCACGCCAGATGGGTCCGCTCGGTCGCGACCTCGTCGGCATGGCCGGCACGATCCCGAAGCCGTAGGGGCGCCGACCGTGGCTGCCGACGACCTGATCGAGCTGCGCGGCCTCCGGCTGTCGGGCATCGTCGGCGTGCTGCCCCACGAGCAGGCCCAGCCCCAGCCCCTCGAGCTCGACATCGACGTGATGCTCGACCTGGCGCCCGCCGGCGCCTCCGACGGCCTCGACGACACGGTCGACTACGGCGAGCTCTGCTCGGTGGCCGAGGCCGTGGTGGCCTCGTCGAGCTACGCGCTGCTCGAGGCCCTTGCCACCGCGGTCGCCGACGCGATGCTGGCGGCCGACGACCGCATCGGCCGGTTGACCGTCTCGGTGCGGAAGCTCCGGCCGCCGGTGGCGCAGCAGCTCGCCACCTCCGGCGTGCGCATCACGCGACCGTGACCCGCGCCTTCCTCGGGCTCGGATCCAACCTCGGCGACCGCGTCGCCTACCTGCGAGGCGCGGTGGCTGCGCTCGCCGACGTCGTGGCCACCTCACCGGTCTACGAGACCGACCCGGTGGGCGGACCGGGCGGTCAGGGCGCGTACCTGAACCTCGTCGTCGAGCTCCACACGCCTCTCGACGCGCGAGGCCTGCTCAGCGAGTGCGCACGGCTGGAGCGGGCGGCCGAGCGCGTCCGTGAGGTCCGGTGGGGAGCGCGCACCCTCGACGTCGATGTGCTCTGGGTCGACGGCGAGGAGCGCGACGAACCCGACCTGCAGGTGCCCCACCCCCGCATGCGCGAGCGCCGCTTCGTGCTGGCACCCCTGCACGACCTCGCCCCCGACCTGGTGACGGAGCAGGACGTCTCGAGCTCCGAAGGCGACGTCCGCCTCCTCGGCCCCCTCGCCGACCTCTGACGCGGCCCACCTAGCGGACGGGTCGGTAGGCTGGCGCCTGACGACCGGCACCCGCCTGGGGCTGGATCGGAGATCGACTTCGTGACACGCGTTCGCATCATCGGGCCCGGCCGGGCCGGCACCTCGCTGCACGCCGCCCTGGCGCGGGCCGGCATCCACGTCGCGCCGATCCTCGGCCGTGGTGACGACGTGAGGAGTGCCGGAGA
>DATCYI010000308.1:0-4884 GCA_036570385.1 Acidimicrobiales bacterium
GGGTCGACGGCGATGCGTCCGCCTCTCCCCTGCGGCACGCCGGCGACGTCGACCAGCGGGTTGGCCCGCACCCCGGCCGCCCAGATCAGCGTCTGGCACGGGAGCGTCGTGCCGTCGGCCAGCTCGACGCTCGAGCCCGACACCTCCGCCACCTGGACGCCGAGGCGCACGTCGACGCCACGCGAGCGCAGCGTGTCGAGGGCGTGGCTGCGGCTGCGCTCGGCGAAGGGGGCCAGGAGCCGGTCCTGCATCTCCACCAGCACGACGCGGGCACGGCTCACGTCGAGGCTCGGGTAGTCCTTGCGGAACACCATCGCGAAGAGCTCGGCCAGCGCGCCGGCGGTCTCCACCCCGGTGGGGCCGCCGCCGACCACTACGAAGGTGAGGGCGCCGTCGTCGATCGACGCCGGATCGCGATCGGCTGCCTCGAAGCGCTCGACGATGTGGTTCCGCAGCCGGACGGCGTCGTCGAGGGTGTACAGGGCGAAGCCGTGTTCCGCCGCCCCGGGTGTGCCGAAGTGGTTGACGGTGGCGCCGCCGGCCAGCACCAGGTGGTCGAACGCGAGGGCGCCCTCGCTGGCGAGCTGGACCTCACCGGCGGTCCAGTCGACGCCGGTCACCTCGTCCTGGCGGAAGCGCACGTTGGGCTGGCGTTGGAGCTGGCCCCGCACCACGGTGGCGACGTCGGCCGCGTTCAAGCCGGCGGTGGCGACCTGGTACAGCAGCGGCTGGAAGGTGTGGAAGTTGTTGCGGTCGATGAGCGTGATGTCGACGGGCTTGCCGCTGAGGTTGCGCACGACCTCCAGCCCACCGAAGCCCGCACCGACCACCACGATCTTGGGGACGACTGCCATGGCTCCAGCGTAACGATCCGCTTGTGAAACTCTTCACGAGATTTCCAAGCGGTTCGGTGGAGCCGTCTTCTAGCGCGAGGCGCGGGGTTGGCAGGTCGGGCACCAGTAGGTGCTGCGGGCGAGGTCGCCGTGGCGGTCGGTGCGGATCGGAGTGCCGCAGCGATGGCAGGGCTGGCCGGCCCGGCCGTAGACGGCGAGGCCCTTCGGGTGGGTCACCCGCGCGGCGCGGTGCAGGTTGGACTGCAGCTGCGATGCGGCGACCGACCAGACCCGACGGCGGGCCTCGTCGTCCACCTCGCCGATCGGGGTGGTGGGATCGAGCCCGACGGCGAAGCAGGCCTCCGACTTGTAGACGTTGCCGATCCCCGCCGCGATCTCCTGATCGAGCAGCGCCTCCCCCACCGTCGCTTCCGGGCGGACGAGGCGATGGGAGCGGCGCACGATGTCGTCGAGCACCGACTCGGCGAGGGACTCGGGCAGGCAGAGGTCGGGACCGAGCTGTGTCAGGGCGGTCGGACTAGCGACGTCGCGGCGATAGGTCTCGACCACCGGCGCCTGGAAGCACACCGCCACCCAACCGCTGTCGGCTCCGACGACGGCCCGGGCCAGGTGAGCCGGCTTCTGCCAGCGCTCGCCTTCCCGGTAGATGTGCCAGGCGCCCGACATCCGCAGGTGGGTTCGAAGCGTGAGCCCACCATCGAAGTGGATCAGCAGGTGCTTGCCGCGGGCCTCGACTGCTTCGATCCGCGTGCCGACGGCCGGTCGGTCACCCCGCAGCCGGTCCGCGTCGAACCGGGTGAGCAGGTGCCCGGCCAGCGCGGGCCGCAGCCGCAGCGCCGTCTTGTGGAGGGTGTCTCCTTCGGGCACGACGCTGCGGGGTGGTCGTCAGTCCGCGGCGGCTGCGGCCCGCACGTCGGACCGCGTCGTCGGTCCCGGCGACCAGCCGTGCGGCTTCAGCGACAGCGCGTCGGCGAGGAGCTCGTAGGAGCGGACCCGGTCGTCATGGCCGTGGACCATCGTCGTGACGATCAGCTCGTCGGCACCGGTGCGGGCGACCAGCTCGGTCACCTGGTCGACGACCGAGGCCGGGTCGCCGACGATGCGCGAGGCCGACATCGTCTTCGCGAACTCCTTCTCCGCCGGCGTCATGTTGAAGGCCGCAGCCTCCTCCGGCGTCGGGAAGCGACCAGGTCGACCGGTGCGCAACCGCAGGAACGACAGCTCGGCCGGCTTGGCCAGGAAGTGGGCTCGCTCGTCGGTCTCGGCACAGGTGATGGCGGTGCCGAGCATCAGGTAGGGCTCGTCGAGCACCGCCGATGGCGTGAACGACGAGCGGTACTCGTGCACCGCAGCGTCGGTGCTACCCGCCGAGAAGTGGTGGGCGAAGGAGAACGGCAGGCCGAGCAGACCGGCCAGGCGGGCGCTGTAGGTGCTCGAGCCGAGCAGCCAGATGGCGGGCTGGTAGCCGAGCGCCGGCACCGCGGTGATCGGGCGGTAGGGGTGGTCGTCGGGGAAGGTGCCGTTGAAGAAGGCGAGGAGCTCGCCGAGCAGCGCTGGCAGGTCGGGCTCGCGCTGGCCCATGCCCCTGCGCAGGGCGGCCGCGGTGAGCTGGTCGGTACCGGGCGCCCGGCCGATGCCGAGGTCGATGCGGCCCGGGTGCAGCGCCTCGAGCATGCCGAACTGCTCGGCGACCACCATCGGCGCGTGGTTCGGCAGCATCACGCCGCCCGAACCGAGGCGGATCGTGTCGGTGACCGAGGCGAGGTGGGCGAGCAGCACGGCCGGCGCCGAGCTGGCGATGCCCGGCATGTTGTGGTGCTCGGCCACCCAGTAGCGGTGGTACCCGAGGCGCTCGGTCACCTGCGCCAGATCGAGCGAGTGGCGCAGCGCCTCGCCCGGTGTCGATCCCTCGCCGACGATGGCGAGGTCGAGCACGGACAGCGGGAGATCGGCGAGCGCGTCGGTCATGAGATGTTCAACGCCGCCGCGACGCCCGAGATTCCCGAGATCTGTGGGCGCCAGAGCACGCATTGCGTGCTTGCGCGCCCACAGATCTTGGGGTCTGGCACCATCGCGGGGTGGCCGGGGGCAGCGAGCTCGACTCGACGAGGATCGACAAGTGGGTGTGGGCCATCCGGCTCTACAAGACCCGCGCCGAGGCCACCGCCGCCTGTCGCGGCGGCCACGTCACCCTGAACGGGACATCGGCCAAGCCCGCAGCAGCTGTCAGGGTCGGTGACCGCATCGAGGTCCGGGTGCACGACAGAGAGCGGATCGTGGAGGTGGCGAAGGTCATCGACAAGCGCGTCGGTGCGACTCTCGCCGCCGAGTGCTACCACGACCACAGCCCTCCCGTGCCCGACGTCGACCGCATCCGAGTCGCCGTTCGCGAGCGCGGAGCTGGTCGCCCGACCAAGCGAGAGCGCCGCCAGATCGACCGCTTCCGTCAGACCTGAGAACCTGGCGGGGTGTCTGCGCCGCTTGAGCTGGAGTTCGTGATGTCGGCGGATCGGCTCGACCGCCTGCCCGAGACCGAGGCCGAGGTGGCGGTGGTCGGCCGGTCGAACGTCGGCAAGTCCTCGCTCATCAACGCGCTGGCCCGTCGCAAGGCCCTGGCCAACACGTCGAAGACACCCGGTCGCACGCAGCTGCTCAACGTCTTCGCCTTCCCCGACGGCACCACCATGGTCGACTGCCCGGGCTACGGCTACGCCAAGGTCTCGAAGGCCAAGCGGGCCGACTGGGGCGACATGATCGAGCGCTACCTCGTCGGCCGCGAGCAGCTGCAGATGGTGATGGTGCTGGTCGACGGTGAGATCGGTCCGACGAAGCTCGACCAGTCGATCCTCGAGTGGCTGCGCGACGAGAGCCTCCCCCACACCGTCATCGCGACGAAGCACGACAAGGTGAAGGCCAAGCTCCGCGAGAAGCGCAAGAAGGAGCTGGCGGCGGCCTGCCTGCTCGAGCCCGGAGACGTCGTGTGGGTCAGCGCCGACAAGAACGTGGGCATCGACCGCCTGCGCGACCTCGTGCGCCTCTGGTTGAGCTGACCTCAGCGCGTCAGCGGCGCTCTTCCGCGTCGTGGCCGGGGTCGATGTCGTCGGCCGCGGACAGGCGCAGCACCGCCGATGGCGCGCTCCCGCTTGCCGAGACCGGAGCCAGGACGAAGCCCACGTGGTCGGCGTCGGTGTCGAGGCGCTCGACGATCTCGCCGGCGATGTGCGCCACGCCGGCCAGCAGCGGCACGCCGCCCGGGCCAGGCGACCACTCCACGCCGGCCAGCTTGTCGACCTCGTCGCCCGTCTCGCCGCCGAAGTGCGCGGCCAGCGGGTGGTCGTCGGCCGCCAGCGGGTGCACCGCGAGGTGCGTCGCCCGGCTGGCCATCTCGAAGGTGCGGTTGGCCCGCGACAGCCACACCACGTAGCGGGGCGGCTCGATGCTGCACTGCGAGTGGAAGCCGACCAGGCAGCCGTCGCGCTCGTCGCCGTCGGCCACGGTCACGACGACCATCGCCGTGTCCATGGCCGCGACGATCTCGTCGAAGGAGCTCATCGCGTGGAGGCGCCGCCCGAACGATCCGACGGGATCGCGTACGTCAACTCGAGCCCGCCAACAGCATGAACACGACGATCTGGATGATCACGACGAGCGCCAGGAAGCCGGTGTAGGTGCGGATGCGGCTGAGGTGCTCGGTCTGGAGCTTCAGCTCGCGGCCGACCGCCACGAGGATCTCCTCCGAGCTGAAGGCCGTAGGCCCTGACGTTCCCTGCTGCGGTGTGTCCATCGTCGCTCCCCCCGTCGCCGTCGGCCCGACGCTATCCGTCAGCGCTTGGTGGGACGGCGGGTCCAGCCCTTGTAGGCCTGCTGGAAGCCGGACTGCTCCAGCGCGGCGTGCAGCTCGGCGTCGACCTCGTTGACCGCTGTGCCGTCGATGGTGCGCAGCTCGAGCTGGCGGAGGCGACCGCTGTCGACCAGCTGCGCCAGCGCCTCGACCCAGCGGTGGTCGCCTTCAGCGGCGACCGGGAAGCGC
>DATCYI010000309.1:0-1537 GCA_036570385.1 Acidimicrobiales bacterium
CCGTGCACCAGACGGGGCACCACCACGCCCGCGCCTGGCTCGCCGCGGAGCCGGGCCACGAGGGCGGCCAGGGAGCCCGGAGGCGCCTCGGTGTCGGGGTTGAGCGCGATGAGGACGGGAGCGTCGGTGTCGGCCAGCGCGGCGTTCATGCCGCGGGCGTAGCCCTCGTTGTCGGCGTTGTGGACCACCTTCACGCCGCGGCGTTCCGCGACCGCCGCGCTGTCGTCGTCGGAGTCGTTGTCGACCACGACGACCTCTGCCTCGAGCTCGCCCAGCGCCGCAGGCAGCGCGGCCAAGCATCGGTCGAGCAGCTCGGCCGTGTTCCACGACACGATCCCCACGCGGACGTCAGCCATCGGCGGGCTCGCTCACGCGGGTCGCCTCGGCCGCACCAGCGGCGTCAGCCAGCGAGTGGAGGGCGAAGCGACGTGACTCCGGTCGGCCCTGGGCGAAGCCGGTGGCGGCCGCGTCGTGCCAGGCCTCGTAGGCGTCGGTGAGGCGGTCGACGTCGAAGTAGCGCGCCGTGGCGAAGCCCTGCTCGACCAGCCGGGCACGCAGGGCGCCGTCGCCCGCCAGGCGACGCACGGCGGCGGCGAGGTCGCTCGGGTCACCGGCGGTGAAGCGGACGCAGTTGCCCGGATCCAGGAGGAACTCGCCCGAGCCGCCGACGCCGGTGGCCATCACCGGCGTGCCGCAGGCCATGGCCTCGAGGGGCACCAGGCCGAAGGGCTCCTCCCACTCGCTGGGGAAGACGAACGCATCGGCGGCCCGGTACCGCTCCACCAGGCCCGCTCGGTCGACCGACCCGAACTCCACCCGGTCGCCGAGGCCGAGCTCCGCGGCGAGCGACGCCATGCGATCGCGCTCGGCCGGGTCGCCGGTGCCCTGCACCTCGAGCGTTGTGCCGGCGTCCAGGTGGGTGAGGGCGCGGATGGCGGTCTCGATGCCCTTGCGAGGGTCGTAGCGGCCGACGTAGAGCAGCCGGCCGCCCCACGAGGCCGCGGCAGCCTCCGGCGCGTCGTCCGGCGCGGTGAACAGGCGCCCGTCGATGCCGCTGTAGACGATCGCCGTGTCGTCCATCGACCACGGCGAGTACTGGTGGGCGCGCTGCCGGGTGACCTCGCTGATGAAGCAGAACGGGCCCGTGCGCCCCAGGTCGGGCACGACGGTGGGGAGCCCGAGCAGCCGCCCCGCGACGCGGGCGACCGGAGCGGGCAGGCGCCGAAACGCTCGACTCCAGGCGTCGAGCTCGGGGCCGTAGCTGAGCCAGTCGTCGGAGATGCCGTAGACGATCGGGATGCCGCGCTCGGCGATCGTGGTGAGCAGCCCGAGCGACAGGGCCCCGACCTGCCAGGCCGACACGACCTCGGGTCGAAACCGGTCGAGCACGGCGGTGAGCGCGCGCTGGCTGGCTCGCTCCATGCGCAGGCGCTCGAGCGGGCCCGGCGCGTAGAGGGCCTCGTCGCGGAACCACGCCTTGAGGTCGCGGTGCACCGGCACCCGAGAGCGGCGCTCGTCGGGCGGATCGGCCACGCCG
>DATCYI010000310.1:0-7925 GCA_036570385.1 Acidimicrobiales bacterium
TGCAGGTACCCGAAGTTGAAGTAGATGTCGGGCGTCTGGTCCGGGGCGTATGTGTCCTTGATGCGCACGAGCTCGGCCATGCCGGGCACCGACGTGTCACCCCAGTCGACGCCCTCGGAGGCCACGAGGAAGTTCTCCTCGAGGTACGGCATGAGCGGCGAGCCGGTGAGGGCACCGATCCAGGTCGGGGACTGACCGATCCACTGCGGGGCGTAGCTGAGCTCCACGGCCTTGGCCAGGGCCGCACCGGTGGAGGTGGGCGTGGCGACCATGAACACCATCTCGCAGTCTTCGCCCTGGAGCTGGCCGATCGGAGCCGTGAAGTCGGCGGCCGCCGGCGGGGCAGGGAACCTGGCGGTGACGCCGAGCTCGATGTCGAGGTTCTCGGCTGCGAACTCGAGGCCCTCCTGGCCGGCCTCGCCGTAGGGATCGTCCTGGATCAGCGAGCAGACCTTCTTGCCCTCTCCACCGCCGTCGGTGACGTACCAGTAGAGGCCGTTCATGGCCTGCGTCTGGTACGGGCCGCCGAGCGGGACGAGGTTGGGCTCACGCACCCAGAACGAGTCGAGCGAGGCGGGCGAGGCGAGGATGTCGTCGCTCTCGAGCTGCTCGAGCACCGCGTTGACGATCGGCGTGCCGAGCAGCTGGGCGATCATCGCCACGTCGTCCTTGATGGCGGCGTACTCCTGCACCGCCTTGGTCGGGTCGTAGCCGCTGTCGCGGACCTCGAGCTCGATCTGGTACTTGCCGGCGACGCCGCCGAGCTCTTCGTTGACGTAGTCGAAGTACGCCTGGTTGCCCGCGGTGAGCGGGTTGCCGATGAGCGCCACCGAGCCGCTGGTGGGCGTGATCACGCCGAGGCGGATCGTCTCGCCGTCGAAGCCCGCGGTGGGCTCGGGGTCACCGGCCGGCTCCTCACCACCGTCGTCGCCCCCGTCGTCGGTAGTCGTCTCGTCGGCGTCGGCGTCGGCGTTGTCATCGTCGTCGTCCGAGGAGCCGCCGCACGCAGCCGCTGTCAGCACGAGTGCCAGCAGCAGCGCGAGCGCTCGGAACCACTTCATGGTCTTCACTTGTGAGTCCCCCTGTTGTCGGTTTTCTTGGTGATGGAGATCGTGGGTGGCCGCCGCGTCAGTACGAGAACGGCCACGTGAGGAACCAGGTCTTGGCTCGCAGCCACAGCGCGGCGAGCCCCCTCGGTTCGAAGAGAAGGAACAAGACGATGAACAGGCCGAAGAGGATGTTGTTGAACTCACCGATCGAGAACCACCCGGAGTCGGTGGGGCTCGACGCGATCAGCGGATCGAAGATCACGAGGTCGGAGTTCTGCGAGATGAAGCGCTGCCCGCCCATCACGAGCAGGGCGCCGAGCACCGAGCCGAACACCGTGCCGACGCCGCCGATGATGATCATGGCCACGAACGTGATCGACAGGAACAGGTTGAAGATGCTCGGGTCGAGGCGCTCGGTGACGAGGCCGTAGAGGGCGCCGGAGAGGGCGGCGAAGGCGCTCGACCATGCGAAGGCACCGGTCTTGTAGCGGGCCAGGTTCACGCCGATCACCTCGGCGGAGAGGTCGCGGTCGCGAACGGCCTGCATGGCCCGCCCGGCGCGGGAGCGCACCAGGTTCTTGGCCAGCACGGCGACGATGGCGACGATGGCCCAGACCAACCAGAACATGCTCTGCTCGGTCTCGTAGCTGACTCCGTAGACGGTGAGGTCCTTGAAGTCCCAGGTGCCGATGGTGGTGGCCGCGGCCTTGACGCTGGTGCCGGTGCCGCCGCCCGTGACGCTCTCCCAGCTCTTCCAGAGGTGCTCGCCGAGGAACACCAGGCCGAGGGTGACGATCACCAGGTAGTTGCCGCGCAGCCGCAGCGCGAAGGGCCCGACGACGGCGCCGACCACGAAGCCGAGCAGCGCCGACGCCGGCAGGTACGCGAGCAGGGGCCAGCCCTGCTCCGCTCCCAGGTAGGCGGTGGCGTAGCCCCCGACGCCGAAGAAGAAGGCGTGCCCGAGGCTGACCTGGCCGGCGTAGCCGGTGAGCAGGTTGAGGCCGATCGCGCCGACGGCGTAGACGCCGCAGAGGGTGAGCGTGAGCAGGGTGGAGCTGGCGAAGTAGGCCGGCGCGCCGAGGTAGGCGAGCACCAGCAGCAGCAGGCCGAGCTTGCGCCAGGGACCGCGGAAGAGCGTGAGGTCCTGCGCGTGGTCGAGGGTGAGGTTGCGGTGCGGCGTGCCGCCGGAGGGGCGGCGCCGCACGACGGCTGTCAGGTCGGCGAAGGTGGTGGCCATCAGACCCTCCTCACCTCCTTCGTGCCGAACAGGCCGTAGGGCCGCACGAGCAGGATCACGATCATCACCAGGTAGGGCGACACCAGCTCGAAGCCGTTGCCGAACCACTCCAGGTACTCCGGCCCGTAGAGCGACGTGAGCTGCTGGACGAGGCCGATGATGATCCCGCCGACCACCGCACCTAGCGGCGAGTCGAGGCCACCGAGGATCATGGCGGGGAAGGCGACGAGGGCGATCAGGCCGACCCCGGGGTGCAGGGCCACGCTGCCCGCTGAAAGCGCGGCGCCGGCGAGCGCCGCCACCAGCCCGGCGATCGCCCACGACACCCGGTAGACCCGGCGGGCCGAGATGCCCTGCGCCATGGCGGCCTCCTGGTCCATCGCCGTGGCCCGCATGGCGAGGCCGAGCGTGGAGTACCGGAAGAAGGCGAAGAAGCCGGCGACGACCAGCGCGGTGAAGGCGATCGTCCAGATGTCCTTGTCGGCGACCGGCACGTCGCCGACCATGCGCACACCCGTCCAGGGGTCGCCCAGGTTCTTCGGGTCGGGACCCCAGATCGCGGTGACGACGTTGTCGAGGATGAACAGGATGCCGATGGTCACCATCACCAGCGTGAAGGGCGCCTCGCCGATCATCTTTCGCAGGATCAGGGCCTCGATGAGCATGCCCAGCACCGCGCCGGCCAGCATCGCCACCACCAGGGCCAGGTAGAAGTTGAGGCCCCATGTGTTGGTGGCGTTGAAGGTGATGTAGCCGCCGACGAGCACGAAGCTGGCCTGCGCGAAGTTGATGACGCCGGTGGCCTTGAACACGATCACGAAGCCGAGGGCCACGAGCGCGTACTTGCAGCCGAGGGCCAGGCCCGACACGAGCGTGCGCATCAGGTCGGTGCTGGTGATGTCGGCGAGCAGCAGCGCGGTCACCGGTAGAGCCCTTCGATCATGTCGCTGAACTCCGACTCGATGGCTCGGCGCTTCACCTTCTGCGTGGCCGTGACCTCACCGTCCTCCTGATCGAGCTCCTTGGGGAGCAGGGCGAAGCGCTTGACGGTCTCGACCTGGGCCAGCTCGGCGTTGACCTCCGCGACCCACTTGGCGATGAGGTCGACCACCTCCGGCTTCGACGAGAGGTCGGCGTAGGTGGTGAAGCCGATGCGGTTGTGAAGCGCCCAGTTGCTGACGGTGTCGAGCTCGATGCCGATCAGCGCCACGAGGTGCTTGCGCTGGTCGCCGATCACCACCGCCTCCTTGACGAAGGGCGACACCTTGAGCTTGTTCTCGATCTCCGACGGGCTGATGTTCTTGCCGCCCGCCGTGATGATGATGTCCTTCTTGCGGTCGGTGATCTTGAGGAAGCCGTCGGCGTCGAGCTCGCCGATGTCGCCGGTGTGGAGCCAGCCGTCGGCGTCCACGGTCTCTGCGGTGGCCTCAGGGTTCTTGAAGTAGCCGAGGAAGGTGCCGGGGCCGCGGGTGAGGATCTCGCCGTCTTCAGCGATGCGCAGCTCGCAGCCCTCGACGTGCAGGCCGACCTTGCCGAGGCGCACGTCGCCTGCCGGGGTGATCGTGCCCATGGCGGTGTTCTCGGTCTGCCCGTACCCCTCCCGCACCGGCACGCCGATGGCCCAGAAGAACTCGAGCACCTGCGGCGCGATGGGCGCGGCACCCGACAGCACGCCATCGACGCGGCTCAGGCCGAGCTTGGCCCGCAGGGGGCGGTACAGCAGCAGCCAGCCCAGCCCGTAGCGCAGCTTGTCGAGGCCCTTGAGGTGGCCGCTGGCCCAGCGGCGCCGGGCGATCTTGGTCCCCACCCGCATCCAAAGCGCGTAGTTGGCCCGCTTCACCCAGCCGGCGTCGGCCATGCGGATGGTGATGCCGGCCATGAGCTTCTCCCACACGCGCGGCACGCCGAGGAAGAAGGTGGGCTGCACGTCGGCGAGGTCGCGGGTGAAGGACTCGCCGCTCTCGCCGAAGTTCACGACGTAGCCCTGGGCGACGGCGTCGATGCCGGAGATGAGCCGCTCGGCGATGTGGCACAGCGGCAGGTACGACAGCACCTCGGTGCGCTCCGACACGTCGAACACCGACCCCGACGCCTCCGCCGCGGTCTGCAGGTTGCGGTGGCTGAGCATCGCCCCCTTGGGCGGGCCGGTGGTGCCGCTCGTGTAGACGATGATCGCCGCCGACTCAGGGTCGATCGCCGCGGCGCTGGCAGCCACGTCGAGCGGCGACGACGCGCCAAGCGCCTCGAGCTCGGTGAGGCTCATGAGCAGCGGATCGGTCATGTCGACGCCGCGGGTGTCGATGACGACCACCCGCTCGAGGTCGGGGAGCTGCTTGCGCACCGCCATGACCTTGTCGACCTGCTCCTCGTCCTCGGCGACGAGCACCTTCGACTCGGAGTGGCCGAGCAGGTACTCGACCTCGGCGGCGGGCGACGTGGGGTAGATGCCCACCGTGATCGCGCCGAGGGCCTGCGTGGCGAGGTCGGCGAAGAGCCACTCCGGTCGGTTCTCGGAGTGGACGGCCACGCGGTCGCCGCGGTGGACGCCGAGGGCAGCCAGGCCGCGGGCGATGGTGGTCATGCGCGCGGCGTAGGTGGCCCAGTCGTAGGTGACCCAGCGACCGCGGTCCTTCTCTCGCAGCGCTATGCGATCAGAGGTGTCGACGGCCCGGCGCAGCACGATCGAAGGCAGGCTCTCGATCGGGTGGGCGCCGCCGGGGGTCGGGGCGGAAGGCCGGTCGAGCACGGTGGTCATGCCGCACCTCCCAGGTAGGCCTCGATCACCTTGGGGTCGTTCTGGACGTCGTCGGGGCTGCCGGTGGCGAGCGGCACGCCGAAGTCGAGGGCCATCACCCGGTCGGCGAGGTCCATCACCATGTGCATGTCGTGCTCGACGAGCACCATGGCCAGGCCGAGCCGCTCGCGGATCTCGATGATGTAGCGGGCCATGTCCTCGGTCTCCTCGAGGTTCATGCCGGCCACCGGCTCGTCGAGCAGCAGCAGCCTCGGCTCCATCGACAGCGCCCGGCCGAGCTCGATGCGCTTCTGGACGCCGTACGGCAGCGCTCCGACGGGTAGCCGCCGGTAGGGCGTGAGCTCGAGCAGGTCGACGATCTCCTCCACCGCGGCGCGGTGCACCAGCTCCTCGCGGCGCGCCTTGCCGAACCACAGCGCGCCGGCGAGGAAGCCGGAGCGCATGAGGTGGTGGCGACCGAGCAGGAGGTTGTCGATCACGTCGAGGTGCACGAACAGCCCGAGGTTCTGGAAGGTGCGGCCGATCCCGAGCTGCGCCGTGCGGTCGGGGCGGAGGCCGAGCAGGTCGTCGCCGGCCAGGCGGATCGTGCCCTCCTGCGGCCGGTACACCGCGGAGAGGCAGTTGAAGATCGACGTCTTGCCCGCGCCGTTGGGGCCGATGATGGCGAACAGCTCGCCCGGGTGGACGTCGAAGCTCACGTTCGACAGCGCGGTGACGCCGCCGAAGCGCAGGGTGAGGCCGCGCACCTCGAGCAGCGGCGTGGTGGAGTCGGTGGCGGTCATCACGAGCCCCAGGTCTTCTTGCGCCGGTAGGTCTTGACGTCCCGGAACGACCTGCGCCCGGCCTCGCCCATGCCCAGGTAGAACTCGCGGATGTCCTTGTCGTCGAGGAGCGCCTTGCCCGGGCCGTCCTTGACGATGCGGCCGTGCTCGAGCACGTAGCCGTAGTCGGCGATCGACAGCGCCATCGTGGCGTTCTGCTCGACCAGCAGCACGCTGGTGCCCTGCTGGTTGACCTGCACGATGATGTCGCGGATCTGCTCGACGATGAGCGGGGCCAGTCCGAGCGATGGCTCGTCGAGGAGCAGGATCTTCGGCTCGGCCATCAGCGCCCGCCCGATGGCCACCATCTGCTGCTCGCCGCCCGAGAGGTAGCCGGCGGTGTCGCGGCGGCGGCTCTGCAGCACCGGGAAGAGGTCCATCACGCGGTCGTAGGACTCGTTGATCCCCTTCTTGTCCCGCCGGGTGAAGGCGCCGGCGCGGAGGTTCTCGTCGATGGTGAGCTCGGCGAAGATCCGCCGGCCCTCCATCACCTGGGCCAGGCCGGAGCGCACGATCTGCGCGGCGTCGGCCTTGGTGATGCTCGACCCGTCGAGCTCCACGTTGCCCTTGGTGATGCGTCCGCGGTGGATGTCGAGCAGGCCGGTGACGGCCCGCAAGAGCGTTGTCTTGCCGGCACCGTTGGCTCCCAGCAGAGCGACGATCTGCCCCGTGGGGACAGCGAGGCTCACGCCTCGCAGAACCAGCACGACGTCGTTGTAGACGACCTCGAGGTTGGTGACGCTCAGTGCGGTAGCTGGTGCCCGATGTTCAGCGATGACGTTCAGCCCGATGTCCCCCTGTGCCGGACGTCACAAGACGCCCGACCGACATCTAAGCGCATTCGGCCCCGCCGTGCCGGTGATCCCGGCCCGGCCGGGCTCGCTAGGAGGGGTTCGCGCCAGCGGTGATGGCGGCGACGGAGGGCTCCGCGCGGCCGGTTTCGCCTGAGGTCCAGTGCCGGCGGCAGAGCAGCTCGTAGGTGACCTCGGCGTCGCCGCCGGTGTCGCCCACGACCACCACCTCGCCGTCGTAGACCTGGCGGCCGTCGACGACGCGGGCGTTCTGCGTGGCCCGCGCGCCGCACCAGCAGCGAGCCTCGACCTGCAGCTCCTGGCGCTCGTCGGCCAGCTCGAGGAAGCGAGCCGAGCCCGCGAAGAGGCGCCCGCGGAAGTCGGTCAGCAGCCCGAGCGCGTGCACGTCGGCGTCGAGCTCGTCGACCACGCGGGCCAGCTGCTCGGCCTGGGCGTCGGTGTAGAACTGTGCCTCGTCGCACACGAGGTACTCGAGGCCGCCGTGCTGGTCGCGGTAGCCCGTGGCCAGCTCGTAGAGGTCGAGCTTCGGCCCGACGTCGACCGCGGTGGCCGACACCCCGAGCCGTGACGACACGCGTGCGCCGTCGCGGTCGAGCTGGGTGCACAGCAGCCCTCGCAGCCCCCGGGTGGAGAGGTTGTGGTGGATCTGCAGGGCGAGCGTGCTCTTCCCCGACCCCATCGTCCCGAACGAGAAGCGCAGCACAGCCATCGGCGCAGAAGTTACACGCGTGTGGTTCGCCTCGTCAGGGCGGCCGCGAAACTCGCTTCGCCAGGAGCATGCCCGTCGATAGGTTCGTCGCCATGTTCATCTGATGAGCCGCCCGCCAAGCGGGCTCCCCCGACGGACGCCTCGGCCCTGCGCTCCGCCGTCGGACCACTCAGCGCTCGGATGTACCAGCCCTCGGCGGCATCCGGACGCTTGGCAGTGCACCTGCTCCGCCCCGTGTCGGAGCCGATCCTCGAGAGGAGGATCAACCATGGCGAAGAACCGCGCTCGCTCCGGCAAGCCGTCCCCCGGCGGCCGGGTGACACCCAAGGGCGTGCGACCTCAAGGGGTCCGCACCGCAGCGGACACCGCGGGCACCGGCACGGGCAACCGCCCCCCGATGCCCCGTCGCATCGACCCGACCCACGGCACCACCCGCGGCGGCAAGGTCGGGCCCACCCGCGCCGGCCACCACCGCGGCCAGCGATGACGAAGACGGCACGGGTCGATCACCGCGAGGTGATCGACCCGTGCCGTCGTGCGAG
>DATCYI010000311.1:0-2402 GCA_036570385.1 Acidimicrobiales bacterium
GCGGCCGCCACGGGCGGGGACCAGCTCACCTTCGCCGCGGCCGTGGCCGCCACGCTGGCCGCGCCGGCCGCCGACCTCTGCGCCAACCTCAACACGCAGGTGCACGGCGGCATCGCCATCACCTGGGAGCACGACGCCCACCTCTACATGCGCCGGGCCACGACCCTGCTCACCTACCTCGACTCCAACGCGGCGGCCACCGACCTCGTCGACCTCACCCGCAAGGGCGTCGTGCGAGCCAAGGCCATCGAGCTCCCGCCCGAGGCCGAGGCCATCCGCGACGAGGTGCGTGCCTTCGTCGAGAGCATCAAGGACCTGCCCTTCGCCGAGCAGCGCACCCGGATGATCGAGACCGGCTACGTCATGCCGCAGTGGCCGAAGCCCTACGGCCGCGAGGCCGGCGCCGTCGAGCAGCTCGTGATCCAGCAGGAGTTCGCCACCGCCGGCATCAAGAAGCCGGCCTACGGCATCACCGCCTGGAACATCCTCACGATCATCCAGCACGGCAACCAGGACCAGCTCGACCGCTGGGTGCGCCCAGCGCTCGACCAGGAGGTCATCTGGTGCCAGCTGTTCAGCGAGCCCGACGCTGGATCTGACGCCGCCGGCGTCAAGACGAAGGCCACGCGGGTCGACGGAGGCTGGCTGGTCAACGGCCAGAAGGTCTGGACCAGCGGCGCCCACGTCGCCGGCATGGGCTTCGCCACCGTCCGCACGAACCCCGACGTGCCCAAGCACGACGGCATCACGATGATGGCCATCGACATGCACGCCGAGGGCGTGGAGGTCCGGCCGCTCAAGATGACGAACGGCGGCTCGGAGTTCAACGAGGTGTTCTTCAACGACGTGTTCGTGCCTGACGACGACGTCGTCGGCCCGGTCGACGGCGGCTGGACGGTCGCTCGCGCCACCCTCGGCAACGAGAGCGTGAGCATCGGCGGCGGCGACGGCGGCATGTCGCTGCCCGGGTCCGCTCTGATCGAGCCGTTCGACGCCAACCCCGAGCGGCTCGAGGGCGGCGCCGTGCGCGTCGGTCGCTACATCGCCGACCACCAGGCCATGGGCCTGCTCAACCTCCGCAGCGCCAACCGCGCCGTCGAGGGAAGTGGCCCCGGCCCGGAGGGCGCCATGACCAAGCTGATCCTCTCCGAGGTCGGCCACGAGGCGGCCGCCATCCTCACCGAGCTCAACGGCCCCGATGCGGCGTTCATGGACGGCCCCGGCTTCGTGAGCAACTCGCTCGTGCTCATGCACCGCGGGATGTCCATCGCCGGCGGCACCTCCGAGATCAAGCGCAACCAGATCGGCGAGCGCATCGCCGGCCTCCCGCGCGACCCCCTCATCAAGTGAGCCCCCGAGATCTGTGGGCGCGAGAGCACGCAGTGCGTGCCTGCGCGCCCACAGATCTCTTTCCCGCCTTCGCGGTCGCCGTGGGCGAGGAGGGGTCCGACCCGCTGGTGCTCCACGACGGGCGCGAGGTGCGGGTCGACGAGTACGAGGCGAGCGGCCACCTGGCCCGCCTCGACGGCGACCTCGCCGACGTGGCCGCGCTCGGCGTGTCGGTGTGGCGCTACGGGATGCCGTGGCGCCAGACCGAGACGTCTCCTGGCGTCTACGACTGGACGCTGTGGGACCGCGCCCTTGCCGCCTGCGAGCGCCACGGCCTGCAGCCGGTCGTCGACCTCTGCCACTTCGGCCTGCCCGACCACTACCCGGGCTTCTGCGATCCGGCGTGGGTCGAGGGCTTCTGCCGCTACACCGACGCCTTCCTGGCCCGCTACCGCGACCCGCTGTGGTTCACCCCTGTGAACGAGCCGGGCATCACGGCGCTCTTCTCCGCCCGGCTCGGCATGTGGAACGACCGCCGGGCCAGCGAGGACGACTACTTCACCGCCCTCGCGAACGTGACCCTCGCCAACCTCGAGGCGCTGGTCCGGATCCAGGCCGACCGCGACGGCTGGTGGATCGGGTCCGAGGGCTTCGGCTGCGAGCTGGCCGACGCCGACGACGCAGCCGGCCGCCGGGCCGCCACTGACGCTCGCGACATGCAGCAGGCGGTGTGGGACCTCCACCTCGGCCTGACGCCGCGGGGTGTCGCCGCCCGCCTCACCGACGTCGTGCCCGACGCCGTCCAGGACCGCATCCGCGGCTTGTCAGCGCTGCTCGCGCGCGACCGGGTCGTCGCCGGCCACGACATCTATCCGGTGAGCGTCGCCGCCCACGGCACGCGGGCGCAGCGCCCCCTCACCATCGCCGATCGGGTCGCCGCCTACGAGGCCGAGGCCACCGCCTGGCACGACCGCTACGCGCTCCCGTTCTGGGTGTCGGAGACGTCGAACCTCGGCCTCGCGGTCGAGGAGGGCCCGGCGTGGCTCATCGAGCTGACGGCCGGCCTCGACCGC
>DATCYI010000312.1:0-2933 GCA_036570385.1 Acidimicrobiales bacterium
CAGGGCGGCGAACACCGCGAGGCTGCGCTCGCGCACCCGGTCGGGCAGGCGGGCCTCCTCGACCAGGCCGCTGATGTGGGAGGCGGTGCGCACGACCGTGTCGTCGTCGCCGTCTCGCACGTGGAGCTTGGTGGCGGCGAGACCGCAGCGCAGCACCGGTTCGGCCTCGACCGACCAGCCCCGCACGGGCAGGGTCTGGAGCATGGCGCGCACCTCGTCGAGGTCGGCGCCGGCGTCGATCAGCGAGCCGAGCGCCATGTCGCCGGCGATGCCCGAGAAGCAGTGGAACCAGGCCCGGGTGGTCATCGCGGCCTCACTTGAGCATCCGCAGCACGGCGCACGCCGCGCCGTAGCCGTTGTCGATGCCGACCACCGTGAGGCCTGCGGCGCACGACGAGAGCATCGACAGGAGCGCCGTGACCCCCGCGAGGCTGGACCCGTAGCCGACGCTCGTGGGCACGGCGACGACCGGTGCGGGGGTTATGCCACCGACCACGCTGGCCAGCGCGCCCTCCATGCCGGCGACGACCACCACGGCGTCGGCGTCGGCCAGGGCGTCGGCTGAGGCGAGGAGGCGGTGGATGCCGGCGACGCCGGCGTCGGTCAGGCGGATGGGATCGATGCCGTGGGCGGTCAGCACCGTGGCGCACTCGTCGGCGACGGGCAGGTCGGCGGTGCCGGCCGTGCACACCACCACCCGCTCGGGGCGCCACGCAGCCGGTGACCACACGATCGTGTCGCCGTGGCGCTGCCCCCCGGGATTGGCGGCGAGGGCGGCTTCGGCCTGGACGTCGTCGACGCGGGTGAGCAGGACCGGTGCCGCACCGCCCCGCAGGAGCTCGGTGACGATGGCGGCGGCGTGCTCGGGCGCCTTGCCGGGCCCGTAGACCGCCTCGGCCATCCCCTGGCGCAGGGCGCGGTGGTGGTCGACCCGGGCGAAGCCGATGTCGGCGAAGGGCAGGCGGCGCAGCTCGACCACGGCGTCGTCGGGGTGCAGCTCGCCAGAGCGCACGTCGGCGAGCAACTGCAAGATGGCGGCCTCGTCCACGCCAGTAGCATTGCGCCTCGTGACCGACGACGCCGCACCCGGGCCGCTGCGCCGCGTCGGCTTCCTCGGGCCGGAGGGCACCTTCACCGAGCAGGCCCTTCTGTCGCAGCCCGACCTGGCCAGCCAGGAGCTGGTGCCGATGGGCACCTTCGCCGAGGTGCTGGCCGCGGTCGACAGGGGCGACACCGACCTCGGCTTCGTGGCCATCGAGAACTCCATCGAGGGCACCGTCACCGTGAACATGGACGCGCTGGCCCTCGAGTACGACCTGCTCATCCAGCGCGAGGTCGTGCTCGGCATCCAGCTGCACCTCCTCGCCCCGGCGGGCGTCGCGCTCTCCGACGTGCGGCGCGTCCTCACCTACCCCGTCGCCGCGGCGCAGTGCCGGAGCTGGATGGAGAAGGAGCTGCCCGGGGTCGAGGTCGTAGCCGCGAACTCGAACGCGGAGGCCGCGCGGCTCGTGGCCGAGGAGGGCGACAGCGTCTCTGCCGCTGTTGCTCCCGCGCTCGCAGCCAAGATCTACGGGCTCGACGTGCTCGCGACCGACATCGAGGACCACGCCGAGAACCAGACCCGCTTCGTGCTGGTCGGCCGGGGTCCGCTGCCGCCGCCCACCGGTCACGACAAGACGACGATCGTCGTGTTCCAGCGCACTGACCGAGCCGGTTCGCTGCTCGCCATCCTCCAGGAGTTCGCGGCGCGGGCCATCAACCTCACGAAGCTCGAGTCGCGGCCCACCAAGAAGGCGCTCGGTGACTACTGCTTCATCATCGACCTCGAGGGGCATCTCTCCGACGAGCTGGTGGCCGACTGCCTTCGCGACGTGCGCTCCAAGGTGGCCGACATCAAGTTCCTCGGCAGCTACCCGGCGGCCGGTGAGCAGGGCCCGGCCCGCCGCCGCGACGCCGAAGAGGCCTGGCGCGCCGCCGACGCCTGGATCGCCGCCCAGCGGGCCAAGCTCACCGACTGACTAACGTCGCTCCCGGAGCGGTGGCCGAGTGGACGAAGGCAACGGCCTTGAAAGTCGTCGACCCGCAAGGGTCCGTGGGTTCGAATCCCACCCGCTCCGCGCATCAGGCTTTCAACGCGAAGATCGCCCGGCAGGACGCCGGGCGATCGAGCGGAGAGGGTGGGATTTGAACCCACGGATGAAGTTGCCTTCATCACGGCCTTAGCAGGGCCGCGCGATAAACCGGACTCTGCCACCTCTCCTGGTGGTCACCCCGTGCCATCGCAAGGCGGCACGGACCTACGAAGATACTCCCCCGCCTGCCGGCAGATGCCAGGCGAGTCATTCAGGTGCCGCCGACAGGGCTCAGGCGGGGGTGGGGACCTGGGCGAGCTCGGCTCGGACCAGGGGGGCGACCTTGGTGCCGTAGAGCTCGATGGAGCGCATCAGCTTCTCGTGGGAGAGCGTGCCGGTGCTGTACTTGAGGTCGAACCGATCGGCACCGAGCGTGCGCGCGGAGCGGGCGATCTTGGTGGCGACGGTCTCGGGCGAGCCCACGAACAGGGCGCCCTCGGGACCGGCGGTCAGCTCGTACTGCTGGCGGGTGAGCGGGCCCCAGCCGCGCTCGCGGCCGATGCGGGCGTGCATGTCCCGGTAGTGCGGCCACATCTCGTCGAGCGCCTGCTCGTCGGTGTCGGCCACGTAGCCCGGCGAGTGGAACCCGACCGGCTGGGGAGCCTGGCCGTAGTGCTCGAGGGCCCGGTGGTAGAGCTCGACCAGCGGAGCGAAGCGGGCCGGCTCGCCGCCGATGATGGCGAGCATCAGGGGCAGCCCGTAGCGAGCCGTGCGGGTGATCGACTCCGGGCTGCCGCCCACGCCCACCCAGGTCTTCAGCGAGCCCGACTCGGTGAGCGGGTACACGGCCTGGTCGCGCAG
>DATCYI010000313.1:0-7428 GCA_036570385.1 Acidimicrobiales bacterium
CTAGGTGCGGCCCTCGTCTTCCTGGGCGGACTCGAGGGCCAGCTGCTCCTGGATGGCGCGCTTCTCCCAGGTGGCGTGGAAGGTGGGGTAGCCGGCGGCGGCCATGGCGGACAGGACGCGCTCGTCGTCGTCGACCACGACGCCGACGGTGCGGCCGGCGGCCAGGCGGCGCAGCCGGTCGACCTTCATCTGCGCGGCGGGGCGGCGGTCGTGGTCGGGTCGCATCTCGAGGCGGTGGCCGCCGAGGCCGTTGGCGTCGAGCCATGCGAGCGTGACGTCCTCCAGCCACACGGGCCGGCCGGTCAGGTAGACGATCTCGTGGTCGGCTCGGAGCCGCTCGACCACGGCGTATCCCTCCTCGTGCAGCCCGTCCTCGTCGGCCGCCTCGAAGAACCGCTGCCAGCGCTTGCGTCCCTCGAGGTGGTGGAGCCGGTGGCGCACGTCGGCCACGACCCCGTCGATGTCGATGATGGCCAGCGGGCGCTCCCCCACCGGTGCTTCTTCGCTGGCGTGATCGTCGGAGGAGGCAGCGGCAGTCATGGCCCTCGTCCTACCCCATCCGACGCGGCTAGTCGGTGCTGCGCTTGGCACGGGCTCGGCGCTTGCCCTCGTGCATCGCCTGCACCCGCGCGATGGGGATCTCGCCGCCCTCCTCGAGCAGCTCGGCGCTGAGCCGCTGCTTCGGTGGCATGAGCTCGGCCCACGGGTCGCTCTCGCCGAGCCGCTCGAGGGCGGTGTGCACCGTGAAGTCGGCAGGTGAGATCTCGTCGATGTCGTCCCAGCTGATCGGGAACGACACCGGCGTGCCCGGTCGCACCCGGGGGCTGTAGGCGGCCACCACCGTGGCGCCGCCCGCCCGGGTGGAGTCGACGAACACCCGCCCGCCCCGGTCGTCCTTGACGAACTCCGTCGTGGCGATGGCCGGGTCGAGCGCGGCAGCGCGCTCGGCGATGGCACGGGTGGCGGCGGCCGCCTGCTCGATGGTGGCGTGAGCGGTGATGGGCACGAAGACGTGCAGGCCCTTGGCGCCGCTCGTCTTCAGCGCCCCCGCCAGGCCGACGTCGCTGAGGGCTTGGCGCACGAGCTTCGCGGCGGCGACCGCCATGGCGAACGAGTCGCCCTCGGGCGGATCGAGGTCGAGGATGAGGTGGGTCATGCGGGCGTCGTCGCCCACCTGCATCAGGGCCGGGTGGTACTCGACGGCGCGCTGGTTCGCGAACCACAGAAGCGTCTTGCGGTCGTTGCAGAGCGCGTAGGAGACCTTGCGCTTCGACGTCTCGGCCCACAGGTCGACGGTGCGAACGAAGTCCGGCGTGTACTTCGGGACGTTCTTCTGCATGAACGCCTCCTGCCCGCGGTGCACCCTGATCACCGACAGCGGCCGGTCCTTGAGCCCCGGCAGGATGCGGTCGCTCACGGCGTCGAGGTAGTCGACGAGGTCTCGCTTCGTCGCCCCGGCGCCGTCGAAGAGCGGCTGGTCGAGGTTGGTGAGCGGCACGCCGTGGCGCGTCTCGTCCGGCTTGGTCGGGCTCATGCGGTCGAGACGCTACCGAGCGCCGATCCTCATCGTTCGGCGAACCGCACCGCAGCGGGGCACGGCTGGGTCACCATGCGCAGTCGACGCAGGTGTGGGCGCCGGGCCGGGCGTTCAGGCGCTCGGCGGGGATCTTCGCGCCGCACGACGTGCACACCCCGTAGCTCCCGGCGTCGACGCGGACGAGGGCCTGCTCGAGCTCGTCGAGGCGCGTCCTCGCGTCGCGGATCAGCGCCGCCACCTGCTGGCGCTCGTAGGCGATGGTGTGGCCCTCGGGGTCGTGCTCGTCGTCGGTGGCCACCAGCTCGGCCGAGTCGACGATGCCCTGGAACACCATCGTGAGGCTGGCGATCTGGTCCAGCACGCGAGCCCGCTCGCGCTCGAGCTGGGCTCTGCGATCGCTGCCGGGCATTCCCCCTCCTTACCCTTTGGTGCTCGTCCGATCCGGAGGAGCAGAGCCCGGGTGGCGAGGGGTTCAGCTGCAGAGCGCGGCGCGGTCGCGAGCGGTCAGCTCGCCCTTGCGCTCGCTCAGCGCGTCGAAGCCGCGCACGATCTCGGCTCCGGCGAGGAAGCCGGGCTTGCGCAGGCCCGCCTCGCGCCAGTCCTGCAGGCGACGACCGAGGCCCTCGCGGCGCACCGCGCTGTTGGTCCCGAAGATGAGGCGCAGACCTACCTGCTCGGCGTGGTCGTCGACCCAGGTGACGACGCCGGGTCGGGCCTTGCTGGGGCGACCGGCGTCGCGGTGGGCGGTGGAGCGGCTGTCGATCGCCACCTCGGTGACCCGCACCTCGCCCACCGATGGCGGCGTCGGGTGGACGGGCAAGGCGGCCGGCTCGCTGTCGTCACCGCCGGTGAAGAGCCGGTCGAACGACAGCAGGTGGGGCGGCACGTCGAGGAATCGGGTGGCCTCCCAACCGCACTCACAGGTGAGCTCCACGGTGACCTCGTCGCCGCGGGTGAGGCCGTCGAGCTCGATGCGGGCCCGCCCCCGCTCTCCGGTGACGGAGTCGCGCCACACCCATGACCAGCCCGTGAGCGGGCGCTCCATGGTGATGCGTCGGATCTCCTTGATCATCGCGGTACCACTCCTCGCCGCGCTCTGAGCCGTCCGGTGGGACGGGCTCGGTTGGCTCGGTCCATGTTGCGCCGTGCCGCGGTCGCTGTCTGCGGCCCGTTCGGCTCATTTCCAAGGGTTCACATCTGGACAAAGGGACTAGACAGCGCGTAGCTGGCGGACCCAGAGGCGCGAGCACGAGCGGCGCTCAGACGGCGCTGCCTGGCATCATCGCCAGGTGCCCGACGACGACCTCGCCTGCCCCTGCGGCTCCGGCGCCCCGCTCACCACTTGCTGCGGGCCGATCGTGAGCGGCGACCGCGCCGCACCGACCGCCGAGCGGCTGATGCGATCCCGGTTCACGGCGTTCGCGCTCCAGGACGAGGCCCACCTGCTGCGCTCCTGGCACCCGTCGACCCGACCCGCCACCGTGCAGCTGGTGTCCGGCCAGCGCTGGACCGGGCTCGAGGTGCTGGCCACGATCGGCGGCGAGATGCTCGACAAGGAGGGCGACGTCGAGTTCCGCGCCACCTACGAGCGTCGCGGCCGGCCGGGGACGCTGCACGAGCTCAGCCGATTCGTGCGCCACGAGGGCCTGTGGGCCTACCTCGGCGCGGTCGAAGCCGAGCTCGGCTGACGCAGGCCCAAGCCATCAGCGGCGCTGGCGGTAGAGGTCGCGCAGGAGCGCGACCTCGGCCATGTGGTGGATGGCCTCGCGGTTGATGTGCAGCACCAGAGCCGCCATCGAGAGGTGGCCGTACTCGCCCTCGGCGTCGCCGCACGGGCGGGCCAGGGCCGCCTCGTCGAGGCTCTTCACGCCCTCGACCCAGCCGGCGTAGACGGAGTCGAGCTGGGCCAGCGCCTCCTTGGCCGTGCCGGCCCAGTCGAAGGTGACGTAGTCCATCGGCGGGCCGCCGAAGTGCGACGCGTTGCGCATTCCGAAGATGCCGACGATCACGTGGCCCATCCGCCACGCGATGGTGGTGAGCGGTGCCGGGTCGGGCTCGGGGAACTCGAAGTCGGCCACCAGCTCGCCGGCTCCGGCGGCCATGGCCGAGCGGGCCTCGGATCGGGGACGGATGCTCCACGTGTCGGGGCCCGGCTCCCACAGGTACTCGTCGTCGGTGAGGTCGGCCAGGTTGGGTCGCACCTGGTTCTCCCAGTGGAAGGTCAGCTGCTCGAGTATCTCGTTGGTCCAGTTCATGGCTCCGGTCTACGACCCTTTCCCTGACACGGACTGTCAGCTGTCGGGATCGAGTTTCGGGCGACGTGTACCGGCCGGCGGCGCCGGGAACCCGCCCCGAGCGGGCCCGACCGACAGAGGGAGAGCCATGACGAGGATCGGCTACACGTTGCTGGGCGAGCAGGCGGGACCGAAGCAGCTGGTGCGCGACGCTGTGCGAGCCGAGGAGGCGGGCTTCGACTTCGTGGCCGCCAGCGACCACCACAGCCCCTGGCTGGTCGAGCAGGGCCACTCCCCCTACACATGGTCGGTGCTCGGCGCCGTGGCCCATGCCACCGAGCGCATCGACTTGATGACCTACGTGACCTGCCCGACGATGCGCTACCACCCCACCGTCGTGGCCCAGAAGGCGGCCACCATCCAGCTGCTGTCCGACGGGCGCTTCACGCTCGGGCTCGGGGCCGGCGAGAACCTCAACGAGCACGTGATCGGGGCGGGCTGGCCGCCGGTGGACATCCGCCACGAGATGCTCGCCGAGGCCGTGCAGATCATCCAGCGCATGTTCGAGGGCGAGACGGTGACCTTCCGCGGCACCCACATCGAAGCTGAGGGGGCCCGCCTGTGGGATCTGCCCCCTGACGCTCCGCCCATCGGGATCGCCTGCTCGGGGCCACGCTCGGCGCGCCTGGCCGGTGAGATGGCCGACGTGATGATCGCGGTGCAGCCCGAGGCCGAGCTGACCAAGCAGTTCGACGCGGCCGGTGGGTCGGGCAAGCCCCGGGTCGGCCAGGTCGGCGTGAGCTACGACACCGACGAGGCGGCGGCGCGCAAGCGAGCGCTGGAGCAGTTCCGCTGGTTCACCGGTGGTTGGAAGGTCATGGCCGAGCTGCCCAGCCCGGCAGGCTTCGACGCGGCGTCGAAGTCGGTGACCGAGGAGGAGATCGCCGCCCAGCTGCCGTGCGGTCCCGACGTCTCCAAGTACGTCGAGGCGGTGAAGGAGTTCCTCGACGCAGGCTTCACCGATGTCGGGCTCGTGCAGGTGGACGCCGCCCAGCAGGACGCCTTCCTCGACTGGGCCCAGCGCGAGCTGCTCCCGGCCCTGCGCGAGCTGGGCTGATCAGCCCGCAGCACGCCGTCTCCTCCTCATCGTGGGCATCACCGTGTAGACGGCCCGGCTCCGCCTCCCTCATCGGCAACGCCCTAGGAGCGGCGGGTGGTGATCTCGATGGGGACGCCGCCCTTGGGGGTGAGGGTGGCGATGCCGGTGGGCTTCACCTTGGTGGTGCGCGGGGTCCAGGCGACCTGCTGGGCGAGGCGGACGGCCATCACCTGCAGCTCGAGGGTGGCGAGGGCGAAGCCGATGCAGCGGCGGTAGCCACCACCGAACGGGACGAACGAGTAGGGCGCCGGCTCGGGCGCGTCGGGTGCCCACCGGGTGGGGTCGAAGCGCTCGGGCTCGGGCCACAGCTCAGGCATGCGGCCGGTGACGTAGGGGCTGTAGAGCACGAGGCGCCCCGCGGGGATCTCCATCCCGTGCACCTCGCTCGGAGCGATCGACATCCGGGGCGCCGCCGGCCCGGGCGGCCACATGCGCAGCACCTCGTTCACTGCGCCGAGCGTGAGCGGCATGGCCCGCAGGTCGTCGATGGTGGGTGCGCGGTCACCGACGACTTCGTCGACCTCGGCTCGCACCGCAGCGAACGCGTCGGGGTTGCGGCCAAGCTCGAGCACGAGCCACGCCGCGGCTCCAGAGGTGGTGTCGAAGCCGGCGGCCATGAGGCTGCGCACCTGGTCGAGCAGCTCCGCGTCGGAGAGCGTCTCGCCGTCTACGCCGGCGAGCAGCGCGGTGAGGGTGTCGGGGTGGGCGTCGGCGTCGATGCCCGCGGCGCGGCGACGGGCCACCTCCGCGACCACGAGCTCGTCGGCAGCGCGGTTGCTGCGCTGCACGCGTGCGTAGGCGTTGACCTTGAGGTCGTGCTCGAAGCGCAGCTGCGGCATGCGTTGCACGTACTTGAGGCCCGGTTCGAGCAGCTCGCCGAAGCGGTCGGCCTCGGTGCCGAGGTGCTCGCCGAAGAGGGCCCGCACGACGATCCGCCGCACCGCCTCCCGTAGCGACTCGGCGGCGTCGAGCTGGCAGCCCGGCTGCCAGGTGGCGAGGGCACGGTCGACCTCGGTCACGACGAGGCCCAGGTGGGCGTCGATCCGCTTGATCGAGAACGCGGGCTGCACGAGCCGGCGCCGCCGCCGGTGGTCGTCGCCGTCGGACACGATCAGCGCGGTCGGTCCGTCCACGGCCACCAGCGCCTGCATCGCCTCACCCCACTCGAAGGTGTGCGCAGCGGTCGACAGAACGTGCTCGTTGGCCTCGGGCCCGAACAGCAGGATCATCCGGCCCGACCCGTAGCCGACGTCGACGACGGGCCCGTGGCGGCGGTGCAGCTCCTGCATCGTGCCGACCAGGTCGCCCGCGGCCAGCCGCGGCGCCACCCGCAGGTGGTCCCGGACCGAGAGCCGCAGCCGCGCCGTCACGCCGACCTGTCTACCCCAGCAGACGGCCGCGGCCAGCCGAGGATCAGCGCGAGCCCGACGTCGACGTGGTCGCCGGTGCCGCGTTTGGAAAGTCGATCGCGGGCTCCAGGCTGGTGGGACGCAGGCGGGCGCGAGAGGAGAGCACCACATGCGACGCGACATCAAGGACGTGGGCCCGAGCTTCCGGGAGATGGCTCACGGGATCGGCATCGCAGTGGCCGCCACGTGCGATGCCGCCGGTCATCCGCACACCCGACCGATGCAGCCGGTGTGGGTGTGGGACGGGTCGACGCTGACCGGCTGGGCGTCCACTGCCACCGACGCCCCCAAGGCCGGCGACCTCGAGGGCAACCCGCGGATCTCGTTCACCTACTGGACTGCGAACCAGGACACGTGCACCGCCGACTGCGAGGTGGAGGTGGTGACCGACGATGCCGCCCGCGCCGAGGCCTGGCACCTCTTCGAGAGCACCCCGCCCCCAGCCGGGTTCGACCCAGCGATCCACCCCGACTGGGACTCGCCCACCTCACCCACCTTCGGGGTGCTGCGCCTCACGCCCACCTGGTTGAGGGTGATGCCGGGCACCCTCATGACCGCAGGCGAGGGCGAGGTGATCACCTGGCGAAGCACCTGAAGCCGCGGCGGCGGGGCTGAGGCCGATCAGCCGAGCCGGACGGCGGCGAGCACGAGACCAGCGACGGTGGCGTTCGACGCCAGCACCGACAGGTAGATGTTGCGCTGCATGCGGGCGAGCGTGTGCTCGATGCGGCCCTCGAACCGAACCATCTCGCCGCGCAGCTCACCCATCTCGCCGCGCAGCTCACCCATCTCGCCACGCAGCTCACCCATCTCGCCACGCAGCTCCACTCCGAGGTGGCGCACGTCGTCGCTGGTGGCGATATCACCCCATCCGACAGGCGGGAGCAGATCCATCATGACGGCTGCCTTCTCCGAACCCATGGCCTCTTCGAACCACTGGTAGAGCTGATGACGTTGCGACTCACTGACCGACACGGCGGCACACCTCCGGGACATCGCTGACCTGGCGGGCGCCACCGAAGGCACCGATCGCGGATCAGAGATCCGCATTCCCCACGCTAGCGATGGGCAGCGACACCGACCAGGGCC
>DATCYI010000314.1:0-1870 GCA_036570385.1 Acidimicrobiales bacterium
GGTTTGTCGTGCGCCTTCGGCGCACTGAGGGCTTGTCGGCTGCGGGCGGCGGCGCCACCCTCCGCCAATGTGGGGGGCTCCGGCGGAGCCTCTGCCCCCCACGCCCCCCGCCGCTCGCTTCGCTCGGGTAGCCCCGCCCTCACCGTGATCGTGCGCTAAGGACACGATGTGTGTGGGTTCTGCACGTTTGGCGGGTAGCGCACGAGTACGGCGGACGGCAACGACCGTGACGAGCGGACGACCGGGAGCAGGCGTGGAGCGTGCTGCAAGACCCCGCCTCGCCGCGCCCTTGACCTTGACCTTGACCTGTGACCGCCCGGCCGGGGTCAGCCTTGGGGTTGGGTGGTGGTGGTGGGGGCGGGGGTGGCGGCGGCTAGGGCCAGCTGCTCGAGGTCCCAGAGGTACTCGCGGAGGGTGAGGCCGGAGGCGATGACGTCGGCGGCCTGCTCGCGGCCCACGTAGCGGAGGTGCCAGGGCTCGTAGTCGTAGCAGGTGCGGGGCTGGGCGTTCGACGGGTAGCTGAGCAGGAAGCCGAACTTGTGGGCGTTGCTCGCCACCCACTGGCCGGCGGGCGACGCGCCCCACGACTGGTCGACGTCGGTGGCGCCCTCGTCGGTCACGTCGATGGTGGTGCCGAGCTGGTGCTCGGAGTGGCCCGGGCGGGCGACGCGGCTGCCGGCCTCCGACGCCCCCATCTCGTCGACCCGACGCTCGAACAGGCCGGCCTGCTGCTCGTAGCTGCGGTAGGCGGCGAGGATCGACAGCGGCGTGCCGTTGTCGACCGCGGCCTGGCGCATGGCGTCGAGGTCCTCGAGCACGAGCTGGCGCACGGCGAGCCCGTCGGTGAAGGGGAAGCCGGCGTCGGAGATGTTGTGCAGGTCGCCCGGCCCGTAGCCCGGGGGCAGGGAGCGCTCGGTGTCGACGAGGATCGTCGACCAGGCGACGTCGGGGTCCTGCGCGACGACCACATCGCCCTCGGCGCAGTCGGGCGGCGGCGCGAGCGTGGTGGTGGTCGTGGGTGCCGCGGTGGTGGCCGTGGTCTCGTCGCCGCCGCCGGTGAACGAGCTGACCAGCTGCCAGAGCAGGAACAGCACCACGACCGCGATCGTGGCGGCGATCGCTCGGCGGACCCGGTAGACGTTCGCCGGCTGTCGCCCCGGGACGGGTCGCTGCGGCATCACGACTGGCCGCCCGGCACGCGTGACCGGCGGGTTTCGACAGCACGTGGCACCGAGCGAGCGTAGGCAGCGCGCCACGCCTGGCCCCAAGCGGGAGCGGCCACGGCGCACACGGATGCTTCTGGATCAGGACGGTTCGCGCAGTTCGCGGCGATCGCGCGGCGCCGGTTCCGTGCGATCGGGAGGAGACACAGGACGGAGGGCGAACCCACGGAGCGGGGGATCCGGGCGTCCCCACCGTCGCCGGACCAGGAGCAACCAATGCGCAAGACCGTCGCTGCAACCATCGCCACCCTCGTCCTCACCGCCGCGATCGCCGCCGGGCCATCGGTCGCTGGCGCTCAGCCGATCGACGACTCGGAGAAGCTGGTGTGCGGCACCCTCGGTTCGCCCGCTTGCGAGGTGCTGAACCAGGTGACGGCGCTGCTGGCGCCGCTCGAGCCGGTGCTCGGCTTGGCCAGCCCGCTGCTCACCGACATCGGCACCCTCGTGAACACGCTGGGCCAGCTCGACCTGCCCCTCGCGGCCGGCGAGTCCGACCAGATCACCGCCGCCGCCCAGGCGCTCATCGGCCAGGTCGACGCGCTGCCCGAGCCGGTGGCCGGCATCCTCGACGCCGCCGGCCTGACCGGGCCTCTGACCTCAACGCTCCAGCAGCTGGTCGACGCGGTCGCCCCCGTGACCGAGCTCGT
>DATCYI010000315.1:0-13915 GCA_036570385.1 Acidimicrobiales bacterium
CGACGCCGCGGGCCGGGAGGTCGCACACCGCCCGCAGCGCCACGCCGTGGTCGGCGCCGAGCACCGACCCCACCCAGCTGGCCAGCGTGGCGGTCGCCTTCTCAGCGCCGTACTGGGGATCGAACGGGGCGCTCGGATCGACGTGGTGCTGGTCGAGGTAGCTCCACACCAGCACCGCCTCAGCGGTCGCCTCACGCACCTCGGCCTCCTCGACGCCCCACCGCAGAGCGGTGGCGGCGTTATCGGAGCCGTCCATGGCGATCACTATGCGCTTCGTCATAACCCGATCATGGCAGGACCCCGACCTGTCGGCACCTCGGGGAGCGCGGCCGGCCGCCCGAGGGTTCACAGCCCGTTCACAGGGATCGCTGGACCACCTGCCAGGAGCCCGGCGTAGCGTCGCGTCCCATGTCCTCGAAGCTCAAGGTGATCGCCGTCGTCGTGGTGCTGCTGGTGGCAGCCGGAGCAGGGGGCGTCTGGTGGTACCTCCGCGACGACGCGCCTGAGGAGGTCAGCCTCGACAGCGCCCTCGAGTCGGCCAACGGCGACGAGGAGGCCGGCGACGGTGGCACGACCACGACCGGAGAGGACGACGCAGCCGGCGAGGGGATCGAGGGGAGCTGGGTCGTCGACACCGAGTCGGGCGGCTTCGACTTCGACACCGCCACCGGCAGCTTCGTCGGGTTCCGGATCCAGGAGGAGCTCTCGAGCATCGGGTCGACCACCGCCGTCGGGCGCACGGGCGACATCACCGGGGGCATCGTGATCGACGGCACCACGGTGACCGAGGCCGGCTTCGAGGTCGACGTCACGACCATCGCCACCAACGAGAGCCGCCGCGACGACAAGGTCCAGCAGGCGCTCGAGACCGGTACCTTCCCGACCGCGACCTTCGAGCTCACCGAGCCCATCGAGCTCCCGGCCGGCGCGGCTGACGGCGCGCCCGTGTCGGTGACCGCGGTGGGAGACCTCACCATCCACGGCGTCACCAAGCCCGTCGAGATGGCCATGGACGCGCAGGTGTCAGGGGATCGGATCGTGCTGGTCGGCTCGGTCGACGTCACCTTCTCCGACTTCGGCGTGCAGGTGCCGAGCGCTCCCGTCGTCCTCTCCGTCGACGACCACGGCACCCTCGAGCTCCAGCTCCTCCTCGTCAGGGCCTGAAGCCGGTTCGGGCCCGGGCAGCCGCGGGTATCGGTCGAGGATGGCCACGACGCGCAAGGGCGCCGCCAAGAAGTCACAAGCGAAGAAGGCGCCGGCGAAGAAGTCGGCTGCGAAGAAGTCTGCGAAGAAGGCGCCGGATCGGCTCGAGCGGTACCGGTCGATGCGGGACTTCGACGTCACCCCGGAGCCTTCGGGTAGCGAGCCGCCGGCCGACGCGGGGAACCGGTTCGTCGTGCAGCGGCACCGGGCTCGCCGCCTCCACTACGACGTGCGCCTCGAGATGGGTGGCGTGCTCGTGAGCTGGGCTGTGCCCAAGGGCCCGACGCTCGACCCCAAGGCTCGCCGCCTGGCGGTCCACGTCGAGGACCACCCGCTCGACTACTTCGACTTCGAGGGCGTCATCCCGGCGGGGGAGTACGGCGGCGGCGACGTGATCGTGTGGGACTGGGGCACGTGGACGCCGGCCAAGGGCGACGATCCGCTCGAGGCGGTGGCGGCGGGCGAGCTCCACGCCGACCTGGCCGGCGAGCGGCTGCGGGGGCGGTTTGTGTTCGTGCGGCGCGACGACAAGCCAGCGGGCGGCAAGGAGCAGTGGCTGCTCCTGCACAAGAACGACGACGACGCCGTGCCCGGCTGGGACGCCGAGGAGCACCCCACATCTGTGAAGTCCGGACGCACCAACGACGAGGTGAAGGCCGACCCCTCAGCGATGTGGCACAGCGACCGGGGACGGGACGCGGAGCTGCCCGAGCCGGAGCCGCTGCCGACCTGGGACGCAGCCACCGATGACGAGCTGGCGGCCCTCGACGCCCTCGGCAAGGCGGGCGAGTGGGAGCTCGGCGGTCGCACGCTCAAGCTGACGAACCTCGACAAGGTCCTCTTCCCGGCCGGGCCGGACGGCGAGCCGGTCACGAAGCGCGACCTCGTCCGCCACCACGCCGCGATGGCGCCGGCGATGCTGCCGTACCTGTACGACCGTCCGATCAACATGCACCGCTACCCCGACGGTGTCGACAAGAAGGGCTTCTGGCACAAGGCCGCGCCCGACCACGCCCCCGCGTGGATCCCGCGCTGGCGCAACGAGGACGCCGACCCGGGCGAGACCGAGCAGTACCTGGTCCTCGACTCGCCGGCCGCCCTCGCGTGGGCGGCCAACTTCGGGGCTGTCGAGCTGAACCCGTGGACGTCGTCGTTGCGGGATAGCCACCAGCCGACGTGGGCGATGATCGACGTCGACCCCGGGACGTCGTCGGACTTCGACGACGTCCTCGTCCTCACCCGTCTGTACCGCACCGCGCTGGACCACCTGGGCGTGCGGGCCGCCGCCAAGGTCACCGGCAAGCGCGGCATCCAGGTCTGGGTGCCGGTGGCCGACGGCTACACGTTCGACGACACCCGCGCCTGGGTCGAGCAGGTGTCGCGGGCCATCGGCGCGACGGTGCCGGAGATGGTGAGCTGGGAGTGGGAGAAGGCGAAGCGGGGCGGCAAGGCTCGCCTCGACTACACCCAGAACGCGGTCAACAAGACGCTGGTCGCCCCCTTCAGCGCCCGTCCCGCCGCTGGCGCGCCCGTGTCGGTGCCCATCGAGTGGCACGAGCTCGAAGACCCGGACCTGCACCCCGACCGCTGGACGGTCCGCACCGTCGCCCAGCGCCTAGCCCAGGCCGGCGACCCCCTGGCCCCCCTAGTAGGCCTCCAGCAACCCCTCCCCGAGCTCTAACCCTGAATCGGAACTGGGGATGGTTATCGGCCCATCTGACTCATAACCATCCCCAGTTCGGAATTGAGGGTTGCGCAATAGATACGGAGAATGCATGAAATGGGTTGATGCGGTACGAAACTGTGTTGGCTGAGCTGGGCCGGTTGCGGCATGGAATCATTCGGGTAGAGGACGCCGTCGCCGCGGGAGTGAGCCTGTCCGATCTGCGCAACCTGCGTCGCAGGCGTGGGGTCCTCGTTCCGGTCGGTCGTGGCGTCCAACGGCTGCGCGACCACCCCTTCGACCTCGACTGCAGGCGTCAGGCGGCGTTGGACCTCGCCGGCGACGGTGCGGTTCTCGGGCTGAGGACGGCAGCGCGCCTGCACGGGTTCTATGCCTACCGCGATCGGGACGAGATCGAGGTGGTCTCGCCGCGGGGGCGTGATCACGACCTCGCCGTCGGAAGGCTCAGGCAGACGAGGTGGCTGCCCCTCGCCCATGTCACGGAGATCGATGGGTTCCCTGTGACGACAATGGCCCGCACCTTCTTCGACCTCTGTGGCGACCCTGAGCCGGGTGTCCCACTGGACAGCCCGTATCACCGGCGCCGGATGGAGAAGGTGTACAACGATGCGCTCGGACGGCGCGGCATGACGTTCGCCCAGGAGGCGGCCGTGTTCTCGGTGATGGCCCGTCGCGGACGCGCAGGTACAGCACTCGGCCGCGCGATCCTCGAGAGGTTCGGACCTGACCACGTGCCGACCATGTCCGATCTCGAAACGCTCTTCATCCAGCTCGTCGAGACGTACCGACTTCCGCCGCCAGCAGTCCAGGCCTCTATCAGCGGACCGTCCGGCTGGATCGGGACAGTCGACTTCCTGTTCGAGCAGGTTCGGCACGTCGTGGAGATCGACTCCTCGTGGCACGACGGGCCGATGGATCGGGCAGCCGACGCGGAGCGCGACGAAGCCTTGCGTGCCGCCGGATACACGGTGGAGCGCTACCGCTACGGCCGCCTTGTGGGCGAACCAGCCGCAGTCGCACGGGAACTGGCGTTGGTTATCGGCCAAAGTGGCCGTTAACCATCCCCAGAACCGAATCGGTGGGTCAGGAGGTCAGGGCGAAGCCTTCGTAGCCGGCCTCTGCTACCTGGTCGCACTTCTCCTTGTAGAGGGGGAAGCCGAGCAGCGGCATGAACACGCGGGTCTTGCCGGGCACGTTGGCGCCCAGGTACCAGGAGTTGCAGGTGGGGAAGAGGGTGAAGCTGCCGACCATGTTCACGTAGTCGACCCACTCGTCCTGCGCCTCGGGGAGCGCCTCGATGCGGCCCCGGCCGGTGCTGCGCAGGTGCTCCATGCAGTCGGCGATCCACTCCACGTGCTGCTGGATGCTCACCATCATGTTGGTGAGCACCGACGGGCTGCCGGGGCCGGTGATGGTGAAGAGGTTCGGGAAGCCGTGGACGCCGAGTCCGAGGTAGGTGCGAGGACCGGCCTCCCAGGCGTCCTTCAGGGCCTGGCCGTCGCGGCCGCGGATGTCGACGCGCAGCAGCGCGCCGGTCATGGCGTCGAAGCCGGTGGCGTAGACGATGACGTCGAGCTCGTGCTCCTCCTCGCTGGTGCGGATCCCGGCGGGGGTGATCTCCTCGATCGGAGACTTGCGCAGGTCGACGAGGGTGACGTTCGGGCGGTTGTAGGTGTCGTAGTAGCCGGTGTCGACGCAGAGCCGCTTGCAGCCGACGACCTGGTCGGGGATGAGGCGCTCGGCGACCTCGGGATCGGTGACGGTGGCCCGGATCCGCTCCCGGATGAACTCGGCTGCGGTCTCGTTGGCCACCGGGTCGATCAGCAGGTCGGTGAAGCCGCCCAGGAAGGCGAGCCCGCCCTGCCGCCAGCGGGCCTCGTACTCGGCCCGCCGCTCCTCCTCGCTGACCTCGAGAGCACCGCGCTCCGGCGCCGGAACGCGCGATCCGTACGCCGCCATCTGCAGCTCGTTGTCGCGTCGGAACTCCTGGTAGCGGCCCTTGACCTCAGCGACCTCCTCAGGCGTGAGCGATCGGTTCCAGGCCGGGACGCTGTAGGTCGGGGTGCGCTGGAAGACGGTGAGCTCGGCGGCCTGCTCGGCGATGATCGGGATCGACTGGATCGCCGAGGACCCTGTGCCGATCACGCCCACCCGCAGGCCGGCGAAGTCGACGCCCTCGTGGGGCCACTGGCCGGTGTGGTAGCTGGCGCCCGTGAACGACTCGGCGCCGGCGATCTCGGGGACGTTGGCGGCCGACAGGCACCCGGTGGCCATCACCAGGAACTGCGAGCTGAGCTGGTCGCCCCGGTCGGTGGCGGTGGTCCAACGACCGGTGCCGTCGTCGTAGGCGGCGCTGACGACCTTGGTGTCGAGCTGGATGTCGCGCCGGAGGTCGTAGCGGTCGGCCACGTGATCGGCGTAGCTGAGGATCTCGGGCTGGGGGGCGTAGCGCTCCGACCACTCCCACTCCTGCTGCAGGTCCTCGTCGAAGCCGTAGGAGTACTCGAGGCTCTCGATGTCGCAGCGGGCGCCGGGGTAGCGGTTCCAGTACCAGGTGCCACCCACGCCGCCGCCGGCCTCGATCACGCGGGCAGACAGCCCGAGCTGCCGTGCCTTGTGCAGCATGTAGAGCCCGGCGAAGCCGGCACCCACGATCACCACGTCGAGCTGGTTGCGCTCGTCTGACATCGGCCAAGCCCCCCTGGTGCGATCGCCGACACCCTAGGGCCTGGTCGGCCTGCTGCGCGCGCTAGCGCAGGCGCACCCCGGCCGAGCAGATCGCCTCCAGGACGGCGGTGGTGGCGTGCTCCACATCGAGCTCGTCGACGTCGACCACGTGGTCGGCCATCCGCTCGTAGCAGTGGTCGCGCGCCACGAACATCGTGCGCAGAGCGTCCTCGGGGCGGTCGTCGAGGAAGGGGTGGAGGTGGTCGTCGGCCGAGATCCGAGCGGCGAGGCAGTCGGGCTGCGCCCTCAGGTACACCGCCATCACGTCGGCGGCGGCGAGCACCGAGGCGGCGTCGAGGTCGACGACGATGTCGCACGGTGCCGCCACGACCGATCTGCCTCCCGATCGCAGCGCACCGGCGACCACGTCGCGCTCGAGGGGCCGGTAGACGTCCTCACCCCCGGCCTGCCAGAGCTCACCCACCGAGCATCCGGTGCGGGCCTCGAGCAGCGCGTCGACGTCTACGAAGCTCCACCCGAGCCGCTCCGCGACCTGGGAGCCGACGGTCGTCTTGCCGGCTCCCATCAGCCCGATGCAGGCCAGGTGGTGCACGTCTGGATGCGGCTGCAGGTCCATCCGTCCCCCTCGTTCGGATCGCCCGCCACCAGGCTTCACCACAACGCGCAAGCGCGCAAGCGCGTCCGCTCCAGGCTGGTATCGCCTCGCGGTGAGCGGGGGTAGGCGCGCCTCAGCACCGCTGAGGAGGCCCCATGTCAACGACACCAACCAACCCCGCCCAGTCCGACCAAGGCATGCAGGAGCGAGCGGCGACTGCTGCCGACAGCGCTCGCCGCGAGGCCGGATCCGTCATGGACGACGCCAGATCGCAGGCGAGCGATGTCGCGTCGGCCGGCGCCGAGCAGGCCCGTGCGGTCGTCGACGACGCCAAGCACCAGGCCCGCCGCCTGGTCGACGACTCGCGCCAGCAGCTGATGAGCCAGGCATCCGAGCAGACCGCGCGCCTCGCCGGCAGCGTGCGCGACGTGAGCCGCCAGCTCCAGGGGGTCAGCCAGGGTGGCGCTCCGCCCCAGGGGATCGTGGCCGACATCGCCGACCAGGCTGCCGGCGTCACGTCCCGGCTGGCCGACCAGCTCGAGAACCGCCGTCCCGAGGAGCTGCTCGACGACGTGCGCCGCTACGCCCGCCAGCGGCCGGGCATGTTCCTGGTCGGTGCCCTCGGCGCCGGCTTCGTCGTCGGCCGGCTCATGAGGAGCGTCGACACCGGGGCCGTGGCGGAGGCAGCCAAGGCTGGAGCGCAGTCGGGATCCGATGACGGCACCGCGCAGCACCTGGGCGGCAGCGACCAGACGATGGCGCTGCCTTCGGCTGACGAGCCCCGCGAGGCTGGGGCCCTGCCGGAGGACCTCAGTCGGGCGGTGCGGGTATGACCGCCACGATGCCGCGCTCGGGCGACCCGCTGGTGACCACGGCCAAGACCCATGTGACCCCGGCCGACCCCACCCGCCCGATCGAGCCCGAAGCTTCGATCAGCGACCTGCTGGGGCGGGTGACCGACGACTTCAGCCAGCTCGTCCGCACGCACGTCGACCTCGCCAAGGTCGAGATCAAGGACGAGGTGGCCCGTGCCGGCAAGGGAGCGGGGATGCTCACCGGTGGAGCCATCGCCGCGCTCTTCGCAGCGATGATGCTCTCGCTGGCGCTGGCCTGGGGCCTTGCCGAGGTGATGGACGCCGGCTGGGCGTTCCTGATCGTCGGGCTCGTGTGGACCGCAGCGGCCGCCGTCCTGGCCTACGTCGGGCGCAACGAGCTGAAGGCGGTCCACCCGATCCCTGAGGTCACCAAGCAGACGGTCCAAGACGACGTCGAGTGGGCGAAGGAGCAACGATGAGCACGATCACCGATGGAACGACCGGCAGCGCCGAATCTCAGCAGCTGCGAGCGAGCATCGAGGCGCAGCGCGCGATGCTCGGGCGAGATCTGGAGGCGCTGGGGGATCACGTGAGCCCCGGGCGCGTCGTGGAGCGCCGCAAGCGGGCGATGTCGACGCGCATGAGCAGGATGCGTGAGCGCGTGATGGGAGCGGCGGACGACACCACCTCAGCCCTCGGCGAGCGCATGGAGTCGATGGCGGACACGGTGACCAGCGCGCCGGACATGGCCCGCAGCTCCACTCAGGGCAACCCGCTCGCGATGGGGCTGGTCAGCTTCGGGGTGGGTCTCGTGGCCGCGTCGCTGCTGCCCGCGAGCCGCCAGGAGCGGCACATGGCCCAGCGGGTCGAGCCGATGCTCGAGCGGGCGGCCGACGAGGCTGGCTCCCTGGCCCGCGCCGAGGCCGATCAGCTGATGCCGAAGGCCAAGGAGGTCGCGATGGACCTGCGTGACGACGCCACTGACGCGGCCCGAGTGGTCCAGGAGCGCGCCACCGCCGGTGCGACCGAGGTCAGCGAACGGGCGCGCAGCGGCGCCGAGCACGTGGCTCAGGAGACCAAGGGCTCCGGCTAGCGCTGAACGTCGACCACCCCTGGTGGCCTGCCCGCCCGATCACCCACGGGCCGGTCACCGGGGGTGGATCGCTCACTCGCCTTCGTAGGTCCAGTCAGGGCGCTTGCGGCCCTGGCGCTCGTCGTAGGTGGCGACGCCGTCGCGGACGTCGAGCAGCTTCGGGATCTGCAGGCCCCGGGGCCGCGGGCAGGCGCCGAGCGCCAGGTGCTCGTCGACCTCCCGCGAGAAGGCCCGCAGGATGCTCGACACCACTATCTGCTCCTCCACCGCGAGGAAGCAGCGGTTGCCGTCGGTGACCTTCGGGATCCAGCCGACGAGGGAGTCGTTCGTGCCGTCGGTGGCGGTGCCCGCCTCGATGTGGGCCAGGGACTCGGTGATCGCGGCCGAGCCGAGCTTGCAAGAGGGGCACTGACCGCAGCTCTCCACCGCCAGGAACTTGGAGAAGAGGTGGGCCACCTCGACCATGCAGGCGGTGTCGTCGTAGACGATGAAGCCGCCGGCGCCCATCCCGCTGCCGATCCCGGCCATGGCCTCGTAGGACACGGGGGTGTCGAGGTCGGCCGCGGTGACGACCGCGTTGGCGACACCGGAGAAGACGGCCTTGACCTCGCGCCCCTCGGCGACGCCGCCGCCGACCTCATCGATGACCGTGCGCAGCGGGGTGCCGAGCTCGACCTCGTCGACGGCCGCCGTGCGGACATCGCCGACCACGGTGCAGAGCAGGTGGCCGGGCGAGGCCGCGGTGCCCATCGTGCGGTACCAGTCGGACCCTCTCGCCATGATCGCCGCGGCGTTGGCAAGCGTCTCCACGTTGTTGACGAGGGTCGGGTTCGACTCGTGGCGGCCGGAGTGGCCGGGTGCCAGCTCCACTGACGTCCAGCCCGTCTGAGGCGCGGTGGCGAAGAGCCCGTGCATGTGCGGCGCGAGCAGGCGCGGCATCGGCGGCTTGCCCTCGATGACCTCGAGCAGCGCCTTCTCCTCGCCGAAGAGGTACTCGTCGGGGCCGCGCACGATCGTCACGGAGCAGTCGGAGCAGATGCCCGCCTGCTGCATCTCCTGCACGGCGCGGGTGACGTTGTCGAGCTCCTCTGTGAACGACCCCTTCAGGGCGAGGAACGCGGAGGTGGCGCCCACCACGTGAGCGGCGATGATCATCCCCTCGACCACCTGGTACGGGTTCATGCGCAGGAGGTGGCGGTCCTTGAACGTGCCGGGCTCTCCCTCGGCTCCGTTGACGACCACGTAGCGGTCGGTGCCGGTCTGCGAGCGGACGCCTGCCCACTTGGTGCCGGTCGGGAAGCCGCCGCCGCCTCGCCCTCGCAAGCCCGCCTTGCTGATCTCGGCGATCGTGGCGTCCGGGCCGATCTCGACCGCTCGCTCCAGGCCCTTCCCGCCCCAGGGGGTGGCCAGGTACTCGTCGACCGAGCGGATCGGCTGCTCGGGCAGCAGGTAGCGCTGGCTGGGATGGATGACGCTCACGGAGCCTCCTCAGGTGGTGCCTCGACGCCACCGTAGGACAGCAGCCCCACCTGGAGCCCCAGCGGGCGTCAGCTCTCCCGGTTGATGACCACCAGGGCGACGTCGTCGTCGGGCTCGGTGGTCGAGAGGTTCCGCTCGAGGAGCTGGGTCGCCATCGTGTCGGCGTCGGTGGCGGAGATGCCGCGGAGCGCTTCGGTGAGGCGCGTGATCGACCGGTCGATCTCCTCCCGGCGTCGCTCGACGAGCCCGTCCGTGTAGAGCACCAGTGAGGTGCCGGCGGGGAACGGGTGGGTGGCGACGGCGTCGACGCCCTCTGTGAACACGCCGAGCAGCGGCTGGCGAGCCCCTGACAGCTCGACGGTGGTGCCGTCGGCCTCGCGCACGACGGGCGGGGGGTGTCCGGCCGCCGCGTAGGACAGGGTCGACTCGGCGACGTCGATGACCACGATCAGCGCGGTGGCGGTGATGGTGCGGTCGCCGCTGCGCAGCAGGCGCGTGGTCTGGCGGTAGACCTCGCCGAGGGGGATGTCGAGCCGCACCAGCGCGCCGATCACCGCCTTCAGCTGGGCCATGTCGCCGACCGCGGTGATGCCGTGGCCGGCGACGTCGCCCACGATCACCGCGTAGCGGCTCTCGGACAGAGCGATGCCGTCGTACCAGTCGCCACCCATGCCGATGTGGCGAGCCGCCGGCAGGTACCGGGCCGCGATGTCGAGGCCGCGCATCGGGGGCAACGACGTGAGGACGCTGTCCTGCAGGGTCGTGACGAGGTGGTGCTCGGCATCCGACAGCCGCGCCCTGGCCAGGGCCTGCGCGCACAGGAACGAAACGTCGACGAGGGCCGCCCGCGCCGCCGGATCGAGGATCGCCTGGTCGTCCCAGGAGAACCCGATGGCACCGATGTAGCCACCGGAGCCGTCGGGCAACGGCATGACGGCAGCGGCCTGGCGCCCGGCGGCCTTGAAGTCGTCGAGCAGGTGGGGATAGGCGGCGGCCACCTCGTCGAGCGACTCGAGGATGATCGCCGTGCCCTCGCGTACCGCGACGGCGTGAGGGATGTCGGCATCCCGCGGCACCGTGGCATAGCGGTCACGCAGCTCGTCGGTGATGCCGGGGCTGTGGTGGATGGTGAGGGAGTCGTCAGTCTCGACGATCGCGAGGTTCGCCGTCGTGGCGCCGACCACCGCGCACGAGCTCGCGACCACGACCTCTGCGATGTCGGCGCTGGTGCGAGCCGACGCGAGCAGCTCCGCGAGGTTGGCGAGAGCCTCGTGCCGGGCGGCCTCCCGCTGGATCTGCTCGATCAGCTGGGCGCGCTCGATGGCCTGGCCCGCCATCTCGGCGATCGTGGTGAGGGCCGAGAGGAGCGTGTCGTCGAACGTGCGGGGGCCGGCCCACGCGTGGATCACCGAGCCGAGCACCTTGCCGCTGGCCGACCGGATCGGCAGCGCCGCCCGGGCGCCCCGCCCGAGGGTCTGCACCGTGTCGGCGCCCTGGGGGTAGCGCGCGAGGTACTCGCCGTGGTCGCAGAGCAGCACCATCGTGTCGGAGCGCGCCGCCTCGGTGAAGGCCAGCGGCGCGTCGAGCGGTGGGTCGAGGTAGCGGTCGCGCACGGCCTCGCTGACGCCGAGGCCGTGGTGGGTGCGGAGGAGGCCGGCGCGCTCGTCGATCAGGCCGATGCTCGTGGCCGTCGCTCCTACCGGCGCCTGGCCGTGGATGGCGACCGTCTGCAGGGCCTCATTGACGGTCATCGTGTCGGCGAGGAGCTCGGCGAGGCGGGCCAGCTGCGTGGCGCGCATCGTGGCCTGATCGGTGGCGCGGGCCCGCTCGAGCGTCTGCTGGCAGAGCTCGGCGGCCGTCTGCACGATGGCGTAGGTGGGTGCGTCGATCTCCACCTCTGTCGACCAGGCGACGGCCAGCGTGCCGGCCACCTCGCCGGCCGCATCGAGGAGGGGTGCGCAGACCATCGTGACGAGACCGGCAGCCATCGCATCCCGCACGACCTCGTCTGAGGCGTGGGCTCGCCAGTCGTCGTAGCCCTTGATCACGAGGGTCGACCGCTTCTCGAGCACCTCGCTGAACGGCCCGGCTTCGTCGAGCGCCAGGATCTCGTAGCGGCGGGCGATCTCCGGGTCGAGGACGCCCGTGAGCTTGAGGCGCAGCACGTGGGCGTCGTGGTCGACGGTGCCGAGGATGGCCCCAGACGCATCCACGAGAGGAGCGAGGCCCGTGCGGATCACCGAGTCGACCTCGTCGACCGTCGCCGCGCCGGAGAGGGCCTGGGCGAACCCTATGGCGGTCGCTCGCTTCATCCGCAACATTCTGCCAGCCAGCGCGCGGCATCGCCCCACGAGGGCATGGGAGGGTAGGGGCGCGCAGACAGGGGAAGGGATCGCCGATGACCTACGTGGCCCAAGGGGAGTTCTCCCGCGACCAGAACTACATCTCGACGCGGATCACCGCCGACGGCCGCGACGGCTTCCCCGTCGAGGCCGGTCGCTATCGCCTCGTGGTCTCGCGGGCCTGCCCCTGGGCCAACCGAGCGATCATCGTGCGCCGGCTGCTGGGGCTCGAGGGCGCCCTGTCGATGGGGGTCGCGGGCCCGACCCACGACGCCCGCAGCTGGACCTTCGACCTCGACCCCGGAGGTCGCGACCCTGTGCTCGGCATCGAGCGGCTCCAAGAGGCGTTCCTCGCCCGCTTCCCCGACTACGAGAAGGGGATAACGGTCCCTGCCATCGTGGACGTGACGACCGGCCAGGTGGTCACCAACGACTACCCCCAGATCACCCTCGACCTGTCGCTGGAGTGGCGGGAGCACCACCGCGAAGGTGCGCCCGACCTCTACCCCGAGTCGCTCCGCAACGAGATCGACGAGGTGATGGAGGTCGTCTTCACCGACGTCAACAACGGCGTGTACCGGTGCGGCTTCGCCGGCAGCCAGGAGGCCTACGAGTCCGCCTACGAGCGCCTCTTCGCCCGCCTCGACCGCCTATCGGAGCGGCTCGAGCACCAGCGGTACCTGGTCGGCGACACGATCACCGAGGCTGACGTCAGGCTCTTCACCACGCTGGCGCGCTTCGACGCCGTCTACCACGGGCACTTCAAGTGCAATCGCCAGAAGCTCTCTGAGATGCCGGTGCTGTGGGCCTACGCCCGCGATCTGTTCACCACCCCCGGCTTCGGCGACACCATCGACTTCGACCACATCAAGCGGCACTACTACGTCGTCCACAAGGACGTGAACCCGACCCAGATCGTGCCGGTCGGCCCGGATCTCGCCGGGTGGCTCGAGCCCCACGGGCGCGAGGTGCTCGGAGGCCGGCCCTTCGGCGACGGGACTCCGCCGGGACCCCCGCCGTCCGACGAGGTGGTCGACCCGGCCCACACGCCCCTGCGCTAGGGGCGGCCCGGCCCGAGGTGTGACGGATGTGATGCCGGCCGGGCCAGGACCACCCCGACCGTGCGCAGAAGAGTGCAAGGTCCACTGCTGATTCACGAGGTGCGCGCGATGGGTTCCAGGATCGAGCTGCGAGGGGCTGCTGCCCTCGTGACGGGTGCCGGCAGCGGCATCGGTCGGGCCACGGCACTGGCCCTGGCCCGCGCCGGGGCGAAGGTCTTGGCGGTGGACCGTGACGAGGTGACCGTCGAGACCACCGTCGTGTCGTGCCTCGACCACGGGGTGGAGGCGGCCGCCTACGTCTGCGACGTGGCCGACCGCGCCGCGATGGCAGACCTGGCCGAGCGGGTCGAGCGCGAGCACGGGGCGCTCGGCGTGCTCGTCAACAACGCGGGGGTCGGGATGAGCGGCGGGTTCGGGGACATGAGCCTCGACGACTGGGAGTGGATCCGCTCTATCAACCTCGACGGCGTGCTCAACGGCTGCCACGCCTTCGGGCCGGCGATGATCGCCGCTGGTCGCGGTCAGATCGTGAACATGAGCTCCGGCCTCGGCTACCTGCCGCGGGCCAGCGAGGTGGCCTACTGCACCACCAAGGCGGCGGTGCTGATGTTCTCCCGCTCGCTGCGAGCCGATTGGGCGCAGCACGGGGTGGGGGTGTCCGCGGTGTGCCCCGGGGTCATCAACACCCCGATCATCGAGGCCTCCCGCTTCCTCGGCACCATGGGGAGCCCGCAGGCGCTGCGCATGGCCCAGCGAACCTTCGGCCGCGGGCACCGCCCGGAGGTGGTCGCCGACGCCGTGATGACGGCCATCGAGCGCGATCGCGCTGTTGTCCCCGCCGGCATCGAGGCCCGCATCGGCTGGCACGCCGCGCGGTTCGCCCCGATGGCGCTGAGCGAGCTGCTCGCCCGGCCGTTCCCGGCCCGGCTCACGAGGTCGCGCTGATGAGCACCCG
>DATCYI010000316.1:0-4261 GCA_036570385.1 Acidimicrobiales bacterium
ATCGCCTCGACCTTCGGCGACCACCGCCGAGCCTGCTCCGCCAGCACCCCGACCGAGGACCCCGCCCCCAGCGCGACCACCTCGAACCCCTCAGGATCCGCCCCGATCACATCGAGCGTCTGAGTCCCAATGGACCCAGTAGCCCCAGCAACCGAGACAGTAGTGACCATAGAGAGAGGCTACCGACCCCCAAGGGAGACGTAAGGGCCGAGGACGAGGCAGTGGGGAGCACGGGAGTCCCCCGGAAGACGCACCCGCCGAGGACGAGGCAGTGGGGAGCACGAGTCCCCCGGAAGAGGCACCCACCGCGGACGAGGCAGTGGGGAGCACGAGGGGCGGCTCCCGCCGGCCCCTCGTCGGCGGCAGAGCCGCCGATCTCGTGAGGGGTGGCTCCGCCACCCCCGAACCCCCAGCGAACGAGGCGCAGCCGAGCGAGTCGCGAACCTCGCCGCAGCCCGCCGAAGGCGGGCGAGGACGACGCCCTAGAGGAAGAAGTCCCGAAGCGTCGCGAGGAGCCAGACGGCGGGGAGCACGAAGAGCAGGGCGTCGAAGCGGTCGAGGAGGCCGCCGTGGCCGGGGAGGATCGCGCCCATGTCCTTGACGCCGAGGTCGCGCTTCACGAGGGACTCGCAGAGGTCGCCGACGGGGGCGGCGAGAGCGATGATGAGCCCGACCAGGGCTCCCTCGGCGAAGGAGTCGATGGGCCCGAGGCCGACGAGAGCGCTGAGCACGACCACCACGAGGAAGCCGATGACGCAGCCCCCGACGAGCCCTTCGACGGTCTTGTTCGGGCTCGCCGCCGAGAGCGGTTGGCGGCCGGCGTTCTTGCCCACGAACAGACCGCCGACGTCGTAGCCGACGGTGCCGAGGATGGCGGCGAGGAGGATGCCGGTGCCGTCGTCGCCGATCGAGAGCATCAGTGCGGCGAAGGACCCGAAGAGGCCCACCCACAGGACGCCGAGCAGCGTGACGCCGACGTTCATGACCGGTGACTCGGTGGCTGCGCCGACGAGGTACCAGAGCAGGCAGACCACGGTCGTGAGGAACAGCACCGTGGGCACAGCGGCGGTGCCGTAGTTGTAGGCGCTGATCACCAGGCAGACGCTGCCGACGATGCCAGCGAGGGTGACGGGCTCGTAGCCGGCTTGGCGCTGCACGGCGTAGAGCTCGGCTACGGCCACGCCGATGATGGCCGTGACCAGCAGCATCGCGGCCGCCGGGCCGATGTTGAACAGGATCAGGGCGAGCGCGAGGAAGGCGACGCCGACGATCACCGCCTGGCCCATGTCGCGGTCGCCGCCACCGCTGCGGGCGGCGCGCTGCGGGCGGTAGGGGTCGTCTTCCACCGCCGCGCGGCGCGGGCGCGTGCGGGTGGCGGCGTGGGCGACGGCCGGCTCCTCGTACTCGCCGAGGACGTCGTGCTCGTCGTCGGGCTCGGGCGCCCAGTCGTCGCCGAAGCCCTCGTCGTCGCCGGCGGCGAAGACGGAGCGGCCCTTGGCCACGGGCTCGTCGAGGTCGGCGAAGGTGAAGAAGTCGTCGTGGGTCGGCCGCTCTCGGTCGTCGAGCGCTCCGAGGCGCTGGTCGTCGTCCTCGTCCGCCCAGGTGGCCATGTCGCTGAACCCCTCGGACTCGTCGTAGGTGGACGTCTCGTCGCGCCAGCGGGGCGCCGAGGTGGCGAAGCCGGCCCAGTCGTCGGCGTCGGCATCCGGGTCGGCGGCGTCGGAGAGGATCTGCGGGACCTGGCCTGTGGGGGGCTCGGTCCAGTGCGGCAGCTCCACGGGCTCGGAGATCGGGCCGGGGCTGGTCTCGGGCTGGGCGACGGCCGGACGCTCGATGTCGCGGGGGTCGGACGACGATCCCAGCGGGAAGCGAAGGACGGGGCGGGGGCCGTCGTCGGCCGGCTGGGTGGGCCGGTCGCCGTAGCGCGGCTGGTCGTCGCCGCGGCGCTGGGCCACGTCGCCGCGCTCGAGCGCCTCTGCGGCCTCCTCGGCACCGATGATGCGCACACCCTCGCTGGGAGGATCGCTGCGCTCATCCTCGGGATCAGTTCGCCCTTCGTGGTCCATGTGGACCTCCTTGCATCGGCTGTGCGCCCGCACGGCTCGGCTCGTGCCGGGCCCGGGTCAGACCTCGAGCAGCTCTTGTTCCTTCTGCTCGAGCGCCTTGTCGATCTCCGCCTCGTGGGCGTGGGTCACCTTGTCGAGCTCCTTCTCGGCCCGGCTGATGTCGTCTTCTGACGCATCTCCATCTTTGACCAGGGCGTCGAGCTCGTGGCGCGCGGCCCGGCGCCGGTTGCGGATGGCGATGCGACCGTCCTCGGCCATCGACTTCACGACCCGGACGAGGTCCTTGCGGCGGTCGGCGGTGAGCTGCGGGAAGGTGAGCCGGATGACCTGTCCGTCGTTGCTCGGGTTCAGGCCGAGGTCGGAGAGCTGGATCGCCTTCTCGATGGCGCCGAGCGCGGTCTTGTCGTACGGGCTGATCACCAGCATCCGGGCCTCTGGCACCTGGAAGCCGGCGATCTGCTGCAGCGGGACCTCGCTGCCGTAGTAGTCGACGGGGATCTTCTCGACGAGGGCGGGAGCGGCTCGGCCGGTCCGGATCCCGGAGAACTCGGCCCGTGCGTGTTCGACCGCCTTGCGCATGCTCTCGCCGGCGTCGTCGAGCACGAGCTTGATCAGCTCGTCGCTCATCGGCTGCGCGTCCAAGGGGCCATCATCGGACCACAGTACCGATCGGCTTGCCCTCCAGGATGGACCGCACGTTGCCGCGGCCGAGCAGGTCGAACATGACGATCGGGAGGGCGTTGTCCATGCACAGCGTTATCGCGGTGGAGTCCATCGCCTTGAGGCCCCGGTTGAGCACGTCGAGGTAGCTCACCTCGGGGATGAGCGTGGCCTCCGGGTTGGTGCGCGGGTCGTCGCTGTAGAGCCCGTCGACGCCTGAGTGGGTGCCCCGGAGCATGCCGTCGGCCTCGATCTCGACCGCCCGCAGCGCAGCCGCGGTGTCGGTCGTGAAGAACGGGTTGCCGGTGCCACCGGCGAAGATCACGACCCGGCCCTTCTCGAGGTGACGGATCGCCCGACGCCTGATGTAGGGCTCCGCCACCTGCGACATGTGGATGGCCGTCTGCACCCGGGTGGGCTGGCCGAGGCGCTCGAGGGTGTCTTGCAGGGCGAGCGAGTTGATGACCGTGGCCAGCATGCCCATGTAGTCGGCCTGGGCCCGGTCCATGCCGGCACCGGCACCGGTCATGCCCCGCCAGATGTTGCCGCCGCCGACCACGACCGCCACGTCGACGCCGAGGTCGCGCGCTTCCGCGATCTCGCCCGCGACGTACTCGGCGACCTTGCCGTCGATGGGGTTGTCAGCTCCGGCGAAGGCTTCGCCGGAGAGCTTGAGCAGGATCCGCTTGAACGCCGGCCGCGTGCTCAAGACCCGATGTAGACCTGGGCGAACCCGGCGATGGTGGCGTCACCGAGCAGCTGGGTGATCGACTGCTTGTCGTCCTTGGCGTAGGGCTGCTCGAGGAGCACCTGGTCCTTGTACCAGGCGTTGAGCCGGCCCTCGACGATCTTGTCGATCGCCTGCTCCGGCTTGCCCTCGGCCCGGGTGATGCCCTCGAGCGTGGCGCGCTCCTCGTCGGCGTCGGCCTGGGGCACCTCGTCGCGGCGGAGGTAGCGAGGCTTGCTGAACGCAGCGGACACGGCGACCTCGTGGGCCAGCTCTGCGTCGCCACCGTCGAGGACGACGACGACCGCGTTGACGCCCCGGCCCTCCTGCTTGTGGAGGTACGTGTCGACCACCTGACCGGGAGCGACGTCGAGGCGGGCGACGCGGCCCACGTCGATGTTCTCCTTGAGCTTGACCTTGAGGTCGTCGACCCGCTCGGCCTTCGCATCGGTGCTGCCGTCGGCCACGACGGCGGCGACCAGCTCATCGAGCACGGCGAGGAACTCCTCGGACTTGGCCACGAAGTCGGTCTCGCACTTGAGCTCGACGATGACGGCGACGCCGTCGGCGCTGCCCACCGCCACCGCACCCTGGGAGTTCTCCCGGTCGGAGCGGTCGACGGACTTGGCCAGACCCTTCTCCCGCAACGACTTGGCGGCGGCGTCGAAGTCGCCGTCGGTCTCGGTGAGGGCGCGCTTCGCGTCCATCATCCCGGCGCCGGTTGCTTGGCGCAGGGCCTGGACGTCCTTGGCGGTGAACGACATGGGGGCTCCTTGGAGATCTTCGGGGGGCAGGGGCGGGTCAGCCG
>DATCYI010000317.1:0-4481 GCA_036570385.1 Acidimicrobiales bacterium
CGTGCCCACCGGATGCGGACGGCGCTGCGCCACGCCGATCGCGAGCAGCACCAGTCCGGCCACCACCGAGCGCAGGGTTGCGAACCACAGCACTGGCGCATCACGGAGCCCCCACCGGATCGCCACGAAGCAGCCGCCCCAGACGGCGGTGATCCAGAGCATGCGAGCGGGCCGTGGACGCGAGAGCGGCCGTGGCGCATCGTCCTGCATCTCCGCTCAGCGGCCAGCCCGGTGCGCCAGGCCGATCGCCAGCTCCACCACGCGAGCGAGCGGCGGGGGCACCGCCTCACGCGTCAACCCGTGGAAGGCGCGCCAGGCCTGCTCCGGTTTGTGGTTGTGCCGACGCAGACCGCTCACCCCTTCGAAGTCCGGTTCGAGGACGACCACGTGCTCACTCCCGGCCAGTCGAGCAATCTCCTCGTTGAGCCGCCGCTCACCAACCGAGGGTTGCCGACCCGCCGGAGCGTCGCGGTCGTGCACCACACAGAAGGGGACCCCGAACGCCCGGCATACGCGGGCCAGCATGACGATGTTGGCCTTGCCGCCGCACTCCACGATCGTTATCCCTGACCGATCGGGGTCGTGGCCAAGGGCGGAGAACACGTGTGGAAGGGCGAGCTTCTCGGTCCGTCCCTCTACAAGCACGGCCGCCTCGGCGAGGAAGACCTCCCCCCGCTCCGCGTCGAACTCGCTCATCACTCGGAAGGACTCGCTCGCCGGCAACGGCTGAGGGCGCTCCAGTCGGGTACCCAGCACCGGGTCGCGGATGACCAGGTTGAGCTCCTCCATGCGAGCGACGTTGAGGAACGCCGGAGAGTGGGTGGAGTAGAAGACCTGGTTGCCCCCCTCCGCGAGCTGGTGGAGGACGCGGTATAGGTAGCGCTGCGCCTGGGGCCGGAGGTAGAGCTCGGGTTCCTCCACCAGGAACACGAATCCACCCATGCCCTCGTCGCAGCACCGCTCGAGCGCTGTCACCAGACCGCTCGCGACCGACGCCGGCGACGGTCGGGGATCCGCGCCGAGCTGTTCGTGGAGCGCGCTGGTGAGCATCCGATGGGCCCCAGCGGCCCGGTGGTGCGCCACGTGCCTCGTGGCCACCAACGTGGACGATCGCAAGCTGCTGGGCAGGTAGATCGGGCATGGGCGATGGGTGCCAGGCACATCGAGCTCGACCGCGCTGCCGGCGCTGACGACCCCGCCGTCGCCCAGGTGTGCATGGATCGAGAAGGCCGGCGACGTCTCCTGCCGCTCCGAAGGAGGCTCGAAGTGCCCAAGCACCGTGGCGATCGCGGCGAGGACGTTCGACTTTCCGGCGTTGGCCTCGCCGACCAGGACGTTGAGGGGCCCGGCTCGCAGCGACGTCTCCCGAAGGGTGCGAAACCCGAGGATGTCCAGGCGCGCGATCCCTGGGCTTGCGGTCGACGGACGGGAGTCACCCTGAACAGACGTCACGAGGTGACGCTACGACGCTGTGTCGTACCCGGGCCTCCGTAGTTGGCGCGCGTCGCGATCAGTACCAGCCGCGGATGTCCGCCGACCGCCGCGGGCCGATGCTGTCCGCATGCGCTGCGAAGAGCGAGAGGTCCAGAGAACCGAGGATGATCCTGGGTCCGCACGGTGCCGACGTGACCACGACACCGCCGTGGCGACCGCCACCCAGACCTCCCGTCTCCTCGCGGCGCACGAGTTCCCCACGGAGTGGGCGCTGTGCGATCAAGCCGGCGCCCGCTCGGTGGGGTGCAGCGACGAACGACGAGCCACCTGAGGGAGCAAGCGACATGGCATGCCATCACGACCACGAGCACGGTGAGCGCCATCCCGAGGGCACCGAGCCCGAAGGGTGCTGCGGTGAGCGCGAGACGGGAGAGCACAGCTGCTGCGACACCCCAGGCGAAGACGCCGATCCCGCCGCCGTAGATCTCCACGCCTGACCATCACCGCAGCCGGCGCCGACGACAGATCCCATGTGAGTGGAACGCCAAGGCCCGCCAGACCGCATCCGCCGCCTTGGCAGTACGCCGAGGCGGCTCAGACGTGGCGGCTGCTCGAGGCCAGTTCAGCACCAGGGCTGCCGTCGCCGTCAGCGGCCTCGCAGCACGACCCCACAGTCCCCCCGGAGGCGGACCGCTGGTAGCTCGACCCGACGCGACGTGTCGTGAGACGCCAGGCAACCAGCCCGGCAAGGAGCACCAGAGCCCCCACGACGCTCACTGTGGCCACGAGGCCCGAGACGGCGATGCCTGCCAGCAGCAGGACCGGGATGCCACAGCACGCGGCGCACGCCCCGACGGCGGCCAGCCGGCCGCCGGGACCCCGCCCCGAGGTGAGGGAGTCGTGGTCCGCCGAGCTGGGAGACGTCGGCGAGCCCGCTGTCGCGTGGTCGATCGACCGCCGAGCCGGCCACCACGCCGGCCGGTCGAGCGGGGGCCTCCCCTCGAGCAGCCAGAGCAGCCGGCCGATGCCGCCTGCGCACACCACCATGAGCCCCGCTGCGACGACGAACCTCATCTCGAGCACCTCCCATCCGTGCCGGCACACTGCCGGTGGCAGATGATACGACAACGTGTCGTAGTATCGACGGCGTGTCCGCCGATCTTGAGCGAACCAGTGATGATCCTGCGCCAGCAGTCGGGGCCAGCGGGTCCGGCCGGGTTGGTTGGCTCGTCGCCATGGGCATCGCCGTGGCTGCGATCCTGATCGCAGCCGTCGTCCTGGCCGTACGCACTGACGAAGACCCTGGGATGCCGGGGATGGACATGGGCCGCCAGCTGAGCGTCAGCGCCGGTGTGGACCGAGCGCCTTCGGGGTCTCGGCCATGAGCTGGCTGCTCGTCGTCGCGATCGTGATCTTTGTGGTCGCCTGGCGGCGCCACCGAGCCCGGGCCCATCGGATCCTCTCTCCCACCGAGCTCGGCGAGGTCCTCGAGCGCTCACGCCGCGCGGCCGGACACCACCAGACCAGCCAACCGCCGAGGGCTCCGAAGGACACCGGACCGAACGGATGACAGCGAGTGGCCCTTACGGTGAGGGTGAGCTTCACGGGACGGCTTGCCGAGTGTGCGGGAACGGCGCCGGCGAGCGGGACGAGGCTCACCACGTCCACACCTGGGCTGCGAATGACGGCGCGCACCTCCGCAGTCGGGCTCGAACCACCGAGCGAGAGCGGCGACCCTGCGGGGCGATATCACGAACAAACCCGCACTCGGCCATTGCGCCGCCGCTTCGCGCTGTTGCCGGCCCGTCGAGGCGCACGGCGCGAGTGCGTACTACTACAAGTTGTCGTTGACCGCCGCCCAGCGCGTCAGTAGGGTCCGCGAGCCATGGGCAAGGCGTCGTCAGCCAAGAAGGTCGCTCGAGCTGCGAGAGCAGGCGGCCGCGTCTCCTCGGGTCAACCTCGAAGCCTGCTGTTCCCAGCCACCCTCACCGTCGTGGCCGTACTCGGAGTGTCACTCGTGGTCTACGCCCGAGCCGAGCGCCTGGCGGAGGATCGAGAAGCGTTTCCGCAGCTCGGCGACCACATCCACGCTGCGTACGGAGTGAACGTGTGTGGCGAGTTCCAGGGCGTCGTGCCTGAGTTCATGACGCAGCTCGGCATTCACACCCACTCGGACGGTCTCATCCACGTGGAGCCGACCTCTGATCGGGCGGTGGGGTCGAACGCCATCCTCGAGCGCTTCGTCGAGGAGGCACGCGAGGGCGGAGGTGTCGACATCTCGTTCAGCTCCAGCGAGATCGCCTACCTCGGCGAGACAGTCGAGGAAGGCAAGACCCAGTGCGAAGAGGTCGAGAATCCTCAGATCCGGATGGCGTACTGGGATAGCGCTGCCGCACCTGCACCGCGGATCACCACGGGCGCCTTCGGCGAGGCGCCTCTCGACAAGGACGGTGCGGTCATCACCTTGTTCTACGGCGATCCCGACGCCGACATCCCGAAGCCTCCCAGCGTCCCCGAGCTGGCAGCCGCAGGTGCTCCGGCCGGCGGTGATGCGTCGACGACCACGAGCGCACCGGCGGACGGCTCGACAACAGGGGCCGACCAATCGACGACCTCCACACCGACGACGGCCTCGGCCGGGTAGCCGCCGCCGCCGAACCTGCTCCGGCCAGTGGAGGGCGTCAAGGTCGGGAGCGCGGTTCACCTTCAGTCTCGGCGAGTGTGCGGCAGCTCGTCACGAGGGCCGGTCGGACGCGGACGGAGCCCGCTTCCATGGCCTGAGAATCGGCTCCGGATGGGCGTCTGCGATGCTCTCGACAGCCGACGGTGTCGTTGGTCGCAATGGGGGCCGCTCGCTGCTGGCCGTAGTTGACCCTGAGGGGGCGGACTCGATCAACGTGCCGTGCAGGCGCGCCGCGCCCGTGCGGAGCTTCTGGCTCGTCCAACGGCCTCGGAAGCCGCCACGGCGGCAGCGAGAAGGTTGAGTGCGATCGCCAACGTCACTCTGTCCTTCACGCAGAGCACGTCTGGACCGCTGCTCAACCAGT
>DATCYI010000318.1:0-5061 GCA_036570385.1 Acidimicrobiales bacterium
CTGGGCGCGGCCGTCGCCGCTCCTGGGCGGCGCGTCATCGCCCTCCAGGCCGACGGCTCCGTGATGTACACCTTGCAGGCGCTGTGGACGATGGCCCGGGAGCAGCTCGACGTGACCACGATCGTCTTCAACAACTCCTCGTACGCGGTGCTCAACATGGAGCTGGCCCGGGTCGGCGCGACAGCCGAGGGCGACAAGGCCCGCGACATGCTCGACCTGCGACGCCCCGACCTCGACTTCGTGTCGCTGGCCACCGGCATGGGCGTCAGCGCCACCCGCGCCACGACCAGCGAAGAGTTCGTCGACCAGCTGAAGGCAGCACTAGCCACCCCCGGCCCCACCGTGATCGAGGCCATCATCCCCAGCATCATGTAGGGCTTCGGGCCCGAACCAGAGGTTCGTCTGGGGGGGGCGTGACGCGCGGAGGTTCGGCGGGGGCGTGGGGGCAGAGGCTCCCGCCGGAGCCCCCACATGGCGGAGGGGCGGCTCCGCCGACCCCGGAGCGACAGGCAGTCGGCGCGAGCCGAAGGCGAGCACTAGAAACCCCTGTACGGTCCGCCCCATGTCTGAGCTGCTTTCTGGGTTGATGGACGAGGCGGGCGCGTCTCAGCTGGAGGGGGCGGTGGAGCTGCGGCGGCGGTTGCACGAGCACCCGGAGCTGGGCAACGAGCTGCCGCAGACGCAGGCGACGGTCCTCGAGGCCCTCGACGGGCTGCCGCTCGAGATCACGACGGGCGATGGCCTCTCGTCGATCGTGGCGGTGCTCGACGGCGACGAGCCGGGGCCCACGATCCTGATGCGCGGCGACATGGACGCCCTGCCGATGCCGGAGGACACCGGCCTCGACTTCGCCAGCCGCATCGACGGCACCATGCACGCCTGCGGCCACGACGCCCACACGGCCATGCTGGCCGGAGCAGCCAAGCTGCTCAGCGCCCGCCGGTCCCGTCTGGCCGGCCGCGTCGTGTTCATGTTCCAGCCCGGCGAGGAGGGGGCGCACGGCGCCCGTTGCATGCTCGAGGAGGGGCTGCTGGCGAAGGCGTCAGATGGCGCCGACCCGGTCTCGATGGCCTTCGCCATCCACCAGTCGCCGAGCATCCCGTCAGGGATGATCGCCAGCAAGGGCCGGTCGATCATGGCGTCGGCCGACGAGTTCCGCATCACGGTGCGGGGCCGCGGCGGCCACGCGTCCATGCCCCACCAGGCGGCCGACCCGATCCCGATCGCCTGCGAGATCGTCAGCAGCCTGCAGGCCATGGTCACCCGTCGGGTCGACGCCTTCGATCCGGCCGTGGTCACCGTCGCCAAGATCCGGGCCGGTACGACGACCAACGTCATCCCGGAGACGGCCACGCTGTGGGGCACGATCCGCGCCGTCTCGGAGCGCACCCGGTCCGCGGTGATGGAGGACATCGAGCGGGTGGCCACGCTGCTCGCCGGCGCCCACGGCGCGGTGGCCGAGGTGGACCTCGAGCCGGGCTACCCAGTGACCGTCAACGACGACGACGCCGCCCGGTTCGCGCTCGACACGGCGGCGCAGCTCGTCGGTCCGGCCGCCACGGTCGAGATGCCGACACCGGTGATGGGCGCCGAGGACTGGTCGTACGTCCTGCAGCAGGTGCCTGGCTCGATGGCCTTCCTTGGCACCCGCCCCGCCGGCATCGCTCCCGCCGAGGTCGCCCCCAACCACTCCAACCGCATGGTGATCGACGAGGGTGCGATGGCCACCGGCATCGCCCTCTACAGCGGCGTAGCCCTCCGCTGGCTGGCCGAGTCCCCGACCCCCGCCTGAAGCCCGCCCCTGCCCCGGAACCTCCCCAACCTGCGCCCCAAACCCGCGGAAAGCCGCGAAGAACGGCCGCAGGTTCGTGGACCCTCTCCAACCTGCGCCCCAAACACGTCAGAAACAACGCAGAAGGGGCGCAGGTTCGTGGTGGGGTAGCCGCTCAGGGGTCGGCTTGATCGGGGGTGCGGCGGCGGTCGGTGGAGCGCATCGCCAGGCGGACCAGCAGCAGCACTACGAGGGCGACGGCTAGGACCACCGCGACGCCGATCAGGACGAGGGTGGCGGTGCGGCGCTCGCTGCCGGTGGCCTCCATGTCCACGGCGCCTTCGCCGAAGCCGACCTGCCACACGGCGCCGTTGTCGGCTTGGGTCGTGGCGTTCGACGACACGTCGCCCGGCAGGCGCACGCCGACTCGCACCTGGACGACGCGGCTCAGCGAGTCGCCGAGGCGCTCCTCGATCTCCTCGACGCTGAGGCCCAGCGGCTCGCCGTCGAGCTCGGCGGCCAGCCCCTCGTCTCCGAGCGCCTCCAGGCCGCCGCTGAAGTCGACCCGCCCGGTGAAGCCCCACTCGGTGCTGGCGAAGCTGTCCTCGTGCGTCACGGCGAAGTCCTGGAAGGGCCCCTCCTCGCCGGCGATCTCGTCGAAGATCGCGGCGGCCTCCTCAGGGTTGCCGAACTCGCGGGACACCCGCAGCCGGGTGAACCCGTCGCTGTCGTCGGTGGGCCCGTCGACCGACCACCCCGCTGCTCGCAGGTCGTCGAGCTCCACGACGGCGGAGAGGTCACCCCCGATGCGAGCGATCGCATCAGAGTCCAGCGCCGTGACGACCTCCACCACCCCCGACCCGTCCTCAGAGACAGAGACGTTCAGATCCAGCTCGAGCCGACACCCCGAAGAGAGCAACAAGACAACGAAAAGCCCGAACAGCAGCGCCCGAACCGGGCGCGGTGAGCTGGCGGGGGAAGCCGGCGGGGGGTGCGGGGGGCAGAGGCTCCCGCCGGAGCCCCCCGCCGGCGGAGGGGCGGCTCCGCCGACCCCGGAGCAGGAGTGAGAGCGGCCGGAGGCCGCACAGAATGGGTTCACTCGCCGCAGGACGCCGCAGGCGTCCGAGGACGAAGCCTCACGTCGTCTTGACGATGAGCAGGCTGCAAGGGAGGTGGTGGGTGACCTTGTTGGGCACCGACCCGAGGTGGAAGAACCGGCTGAGGCCGGTCATGCCCTTGTTGCCGGTGACCAGCAGGTCGTAGCCGCCGGCCTTGGCCTCGTTGATGAGTGCGGCGACCGGTTCGGACTCGATCACCTTGGTGTCGATCGCCACCCCTGAGCCGGCGTGGCGGGCCGCGGCTTCGGCGACGATCTTGTCGCCGCGGTCGGCGCGAGCGGCGGTGAGGATCGTCAGCGACGCCCCGGTGTCGCCTGCGACCTCGACGGCCCGCTCGACGGCACGGGTGGCGGTGGCTGACCCGTCAGTGCCCACCAGGATCCGCTGGTACATGGCGCCACGCTACCCCCAACGCGATGGTGCCCCCGCCGAAGCGGGGGCACCATCCACTGCTGGACCGCTGGGGCGTCAGCCGCCGGCGGGGCCGGCCTCGGCCAGCTCCACGGGTGGGGGCTCGAAGCCCTCGATCGGCCGGAACGTGAGCGCCAGCTCGCCGGTCTCGGCGTCGGGCTCGGCGTCGACGACGATGAGCTGACCGGCGTGGAACTCCTTGTAGAGGAGCTTCTCCGAGAGCGCATCCTCGATGAGGCGCTGGATGGCCCGGCGCAGCGGGCGGGCGCCCAGCGTCGGGTCGTAGCCCTTGTCGGCCACGTGGGCCTTGGCGGCCGGCGTGAGCTCGATGCCGATGCCCTGCGCCTCGAGCTGCTTCTGGGTGCGCGAGATCATCAGGTCGACGATCTGGGTGACCTCGTCCTTGCTCAGCTCGTGGAAGACGATCGTCTCGTCGATGCGGTTGAGGAACTCAGGCCGGAAGTGCTGCTTGAGCGCTTCGTTGACCTTCTCCTTCATCCGCTCGTAGGTGATCGCCTCGTCGGCCTTGCCGAAGCCGAGGTTGGCCTTGCGCAGGTCGGCCGTGCCGAGGTTGGAGGTCATGATCAGCACGGTGTTGCGGAAGTCGACCGAGCGGCCCTGGGCGTCGGTGAGACGGCCCTCCTCCAGGATCTGGAGGAGCGTGTTGAACACGTCGGGGTGGGCCTTCTCGATCTCGTCGAACAGCACGACGCTGAAGGGCTTGCGGCGGACGGCCTCGGTGAGCTGGCCACCCTCCTCGTACCCGACGTAGCCGGGAGGCGAGCCGACGAGCCGGCTGACCGTGTGCTTCTCCATGTACTCGGACATGTCGAGGCTGATCAGGGCGGTCTCGTCGCCGAAGAGGAACTCGGCGAGCGTCTTGGCCAGCTCGGTCTTGCCGACGCCGGATGGCCCCAGGAAGATGAACGAGCCCGACGGGCGCTTGGGGTCCTTGAGACCGGCCCGGGTGCGGCGCACCGCCTGGGACACGGCCTTGATGGAGTCCTCCTGGCCGATGACCCGCTTGTGGAGCTCGTCCTCCATCCGCAGGAGCTTCTGCGTCTCCTCCTCGGTGAGCTTGTAGACGGGGATCCCCGTCCACATCGACAGCACCTCGGCGATCGCTTCCTCGTCGACCTCGTCGAAGAGGTCGACACCGGACTCCTTGATCTCGCGCTCCTTGCCCTCCTTCGCGGAGAGGAGCTCCTTCTCCTTGTCGCGGAGGCGGCCCGCCTCCTCGAAGTTCTGCGACTCGACGGCCTTCTTCTTGGCGTCGACCACGCCGGCCAGCTCGTTCTCGATCTCCTTGAAGTCGGCAGGCGTCTCCATGCGCTTGATGCGCAGGCGCGAGCCGGCCTCGTCGATCAGGTCGATGGCCTTGTCGGGGAGGAAGCGGTCGGCAATGTAGCGGTCGGCGAGGTTGCCGGCGGCCACGAGCGCCTGGTCGGTGATCGTGACCCGGTGGTGGGCCTCGTAGCGGTCGCGCAGGCCCTTCAGGATCTCGATCGTGTGGGCCACGGTGGGCTCTTCCACGACGATCTTCTGGAAGCGCCGCTCGAGGGCGGCGTCCTTCTCGAGGTGCTTGCGGTACTCGTCGAGCGTGGTGGCCCCGATGGTCTGCAGCTCGCCGCGGGCGAGCATGGGCTTGAGGATGCTGGCCGCGTCGATGGCGCCCTCGGCAGCGCCGGCACCGACGAGGGTGTGCAGCTCGTCGATGAACAGGATGATGTCGCCCCGGGTGCGGATCTCCTTGAGCACCTT